>CAZEPH010000138.1:0-6941 GCA_964514075.1 uncultured bacterium
CCGTTCGCGCACGCGCTGTCGTTCGTCGTGGCCTCACCGGCCGCCGCGCGCGTCGACGCCACGGTGTGGTCGGCGAGCGGTCAGTTGATCGCACGCCTGCCAGCGAGAGACGTGGCCGCGGGATACGCGACGCTCACGTGGAACGGCAGGCGCTCCGATGGCGGCGTCGCACCGGGCGGCGTATACCTGCTGCGCGTGACGAACGGCGCATCGACCGTCGCACAGCGTGTCGTGAAGCTCCAGTAACCCCCCTCCCCACACACGAACGCCCGGGGCGCGGCATCGGCCTCGGGCGTTTGCGTTGTTCGCCGCGCGCGCCTCATGGTACCGTGCGCACCTTCCCCAGCGTACCTTGTCTGCTATTCGTTTCCGTCCGCCATAACGGAGGCTCCCGTGAAGGGCCCTTGCGACTCGCTGCTGCACCCGCTGTACGTCTCGCCGCGCATGATCGACTTCAATCCGTTCGATCCGTTTCCGGGATCGGGACGCTCCGCGTGGAAAGGTCCGCGGACCGAGCCACGCAGTCACGCGTTCGACCTGACGCACGTGGCACTCGACATCGCACTCGATGAAGCCAAGCGATCCGTGGCGGGAACGGCACGCCTCACGCTGACGGCGTTTCCCTCGGACAACGGCGCGCGCGAGGCGGTGCTCGATGCGTTCGAGTTGCGCGTGTCGCGCGTCCGCCTCGAACGCGGACGGCGCTCGCGCGCTCTGCGCTTCCGCACGGAAGGCAACACGCTGCGCGTGACGCTGGATCGCGCGTACGCCGCGGGTGAGACGATCACACTGGCAATCACGTATGCGGCGACGCCGCGCAAGGGTCTCTTCTTCATCCAACCGGACGCCGCGTATCCGGAGAAGCCGTGGCAAGTGTGGTCGCAGGGACAAGCGGAGGACAACCACGCGTGGTTTCCGTGCATCGACGGGCCCGATACGAAGGTGACGAGCGAGATGCGCGTGACCGTCGCGCCGCAGCGTGTGGCGCTCTCGAACGGCCGTCTCGTCAAGACGACGCGCGATGCACGCGGGCGCCGCACGTTCCACTGGAAGCACCTGCACCCGCACGCGACGTATCTGATCATGCTCGCCGTCGGCGACTACCGTGTGCGGACGTCGCGTGCGGGGAAGGTCGCCTTGTCGTTCTACGAGTATCCGACTCGCCAGCGCGCCAGCCGCCGCCTGTTCGGGAACACCGCAGCCATGGTGCGTTTCTTCAGTGAGCGTTTCGGCTACGACTACGCATGGGACAAATACGCACAGGTGCTCCTGCACGACTTCACCTTCGGCGGCATGGAGAACACCTCCGCCACTACGATCACCGATCGCGCGCTGCTCGACGACAACGCGCTCGCGGACTACTCGTTCGAGTCGCTCATCGCGCACGAGTTGGGGCACCAGTGGTGGGGCGACCTGCTGACGTGCCGCTCGTGGTCCGACGGCTGGTTGAACGAAGGCTTCGCGACGTACTGCGAGCGGCTGTGGGACGAACACGCGCACGGCGCCGACGCGGCGGCGCTCGCGGGTCTCGCGGAGTTGAATCAGTACATGCAGCAAGATGCGAAGCAGTATCGCCGTCCGATCGTCACGCGGCACTACGAGAAATCGAACGAGCTGTTCGACCGCCATCTGTACGAAAAGGGCGGCTTGACGCTGCACCTGTTGCGGCACGTTCTCGGAGACGCCGCGTTCTTCCGCGCGCTCACCCACTACGCGCACACGAACGCGCACAAGACGGTGATGACGGCGGACCTCGAGGCGGCGATTCGGACGTCGACCGGGCAGTCACTCACGTGGTTCTTCGATCAATGGCTGCACAAGGCGGGGTATCCCGA
Organism: uncultured bacterium; assembly: GCA_964514075.1. GTDB lineage: Bacteria > Eisenbacteria > RBG-16-71-46 > CAZEPH01 > CAZEPH01 > CAZEPH01. The sequence continues at coordinate 1,836 of CAZEPH010000138.1, forward strand.
GTTGCGCGTGACGCGCGCGTGGGATCCGCAGACGAAGGTCCTCACGTTGCGCATCGAGCAGCGGCAGGCGACCGACGACGTCACGCCCCTGTTCCGCTTTCCGCTCGACGTGGAGATCGATGCGGGCTCCGCTCGCCCGCGCACGATTCGCTTCTGGGTGGAGAAGGCCGACGAGTCGTTCCACATTCCTCTCCCCGCGCAGCCGCGCCGTGTCACGCTCGATCCGAGCGAAGCGGTGATCAAGACGATCGACTACGATCGCTCCACCGCGGAGTTGCTCGCGGAGGTCGCGCGCGCGCGCACGGTACTGCGCCGGATGCGCGCGACGCGCGAACTCGCGGCGCACCCCACACCGGCCGTCGTGCCGGCCCTGCGGCGCCTCCTGACGGGCGACACGCAGACCGGCGTGCGCATCGCCGCCGCGATCGCGCTCGGCGAGATCGGCGCCGCGGCGCCCGAGACGGGAGCCGTGCGTGCCCTGCGTGCGGGCCTGTCGAACAAGTCTGGGTTGGTCCGGCGGGCGGTGATCTGGGGTCTCGCCTATGCCAACGCGTCAGACCTCGAGTCGATCTGCTCGTCGGCGATCGAGGACGACCCGAGCTATCTCGTGGTGGCGATGGCGCTCTTTGCGGTGGGACACCGCCGCACGCCGCGCGCGTACGACATCCTCACCTCCGTGATGAACCGTGCGACGCCCAACGAGATCGTTCGTATGGCAGCGTTCGAGGGGCTCGGTTTGCTCAAGGACAAACGCGGACTCGACCTCGCGATCGAATGGAGTGCATACGGGCGTCCGGCGGGCGCGCGCGATACGGCGGTGAAGATTGTCGGTGCGCTCGGCAAGCACTTCGGAGGCGCCGAGCAGGTGCGCGCGCGCGAGTGTCTCGTCCCTCTGCTGCGCGACGCGTCGTTCCGCACACGGCTCTCCGCCGTGCGCGGCCTCACGTTGCTCGGCGATCGGTCCGTGGTGGACACGATGCGGCAGGTGCAGCGCGGCGAGTGCCTCGACCAAACGGTTCTCGCACTCCGCGACGCCATCGAGGAACTGGAGGGGCCAGCGCAGAAGTAGCCCCACAACACGAACCGGGCCGCGCAGCGCGCCGCCCGGTTACGTGTCGTCGCAGTGCGACTAGTAGAGCGACTTGATCGCACCCCACGTCGTGGGCACCTGCCCCGGCGCGCCAGCCGGCGTCTTGCCGCCGCCGGAAATCACGATCGGCGACAGTATCGCTTCGATACGGGTCGAGGGCGCGGAGCCGACGAACACGATCTGATTCACCGGTTCGTAGTTCGGAGCGTTGACGGTCAAGAGGAACGCATCACCCCTCTTGCCTGGGCTGCGCATGGTGAGAACACCCGTGCGACCGCTCTGCGCGGTGCACAAGAGCGTCGGCGCTTCGCCCTGCAGCGAGATCGTATAGAGCGCTCCCGCAGCGCCGATGAGCGGCATGCCGGTCTGGATATCACGAACGTCCACGCTCAGAATCCCGCGCGCGGGTCCGGACAGTTGCTCCCCAGGGATCTCCACGCGGAGTTCGCGGGCGACGGATGCACCGGCGCAGAGAGCCATCAACAAAGCGGTAGATGCGAGAAACGAGCGGCGAGCGTTCAAGGGCTCCTCCTGTACGATTCGTGGGGGGGGTGTCTGCAGGAGAGATCACGCGCGTTTCGTGCCAAGTCCCGCGCGGAGCGCTAAGCGGCAGCGGGAAAAGCGAGAGCATTGCGGTGCGGTGTCCGTGCGCACAATCGACTATCATCACGCCATTGCAACTCGCCTCGCGCCGCGTGCGGATTTCGCACGATGGCCGCTGGCTCGACGCACAGGAGGCCGCCGATTCACGAGGTTCGCCAACAGGCGCAGAAACGAGAACGGGCAGTACTCGCCGGATCGACGGCGCGCGGCCTGCAGCGTCCGACCACCGGCCCCGTATCCCTGGCGCGGGTGGCGCTGGAGGAGTCGCTCGAGGAGTTGGAGCAACTTGCACTCAGCGCCGGGGCAGACGTCGTCGGTCGCGTGACGCAAACGCACGGCAGCGTGGATGCGAGCGCATTCCTGTCGAAAGGGAAGGTGGAGGAAGTGTCGCGCGTCGTCGGAGATCGCGAGGCGACGCTGGTCATCCTCGACGAAGATCTCTCGCCCGCACAGGCGCGCAACCTCGAGAAGCGCCTCTCGGTGAAGGTGATCGATCGTACCGAGCTCATTCTCGACATCTTCGCGCACCGGGCTCGCACGCGGGAGGCGCGGCTCGCCGTGGAACTGGCACAGCTCGAGTACCTGCTGCCACGCCTCACGCGCATGTGGGTGCACCTCTCGCGCACGGGCGGCGGCATCGGCACGCGCGGGCCCGGCGAAACACAGCTCGAGGTGGACCGGCGCCAGGTGCGCACGCGTATCGCGTCGCTCAAGAAGGGGCTCGCCGCGGTGGAACGCGAACGCGACGTGCAGCGCGCGGGACGGCGCGGGCTTTTCCGGGTGGCGTTGGTCGGTTACACGAACGCGGGGAAATCAACGCTCTTCAACGCGCTCACCCGATCGAGCGTGACCGCCGACGACCGGCTCTTCGCGACGCTCGATCCCACGACGCGCCGTCTTCGTCCCCCGCAGGGCGATCCGGTGCTCGTGTCCGACACGGTGGGCTTCGTGCGCAAGCTGCCGCACCACTTGGTGGCGTCGTTCCGCGCCACGCTCGCGGAGGTGCGCGAGGCCGACCTCCTGCTCCACGTCGTGGATGCGAGCCAAGCTCTCATCGACGAGCACATCAGCGCGGTGCAGGACGTCCTCGGGGAGATGGGCGCACTCACCCGTCCGACGCGCCTCGTGTTCAACAAGGCCGATCGCGTCGAGGACGACACACAACTCCTCGGCGTGCGGGCAGAGCACCCGCGGAGTCTCGTCGTATCCGCGCTCACAGGCGACGGCCTCACCGACGTGTGGGAGGCCATCATGCACGAAAGAGCGGAGGCACGCGCAGAGCTGGCCTCCGCTCCCGTTACGCCTCTTTAGCCGGTCAGACCCTTCAGCATCGACAACCCCTTCTGCATCACGTCGCCTTCCTCGATCTTCCCACCCGGCGTCATTTTGTCGACGATCACGGGGAGGACCGTGGCGAGTTGCGACGCGATTGCATCGGCCGGCAGCCCCATCTTCCCGGCGAGTTGCCGCACCATGTCGTTGCCCAGAACACTCTGAATCTGCTGCGGGCTGACAGGCATGTTCTGCCCCGTGCTGACCCACGATGACGCCACGTCGCCGAGTCCCTGCGACTGAAACGCCTTGACGAGTCCGCCGAGGCCGCCGCCCTGTCCGCCGGCGAGCATGCCCACGACGTCGTTGATCATCCCTTCGTGATGCGGTTGTGCGTCTTTTCCGAGCGAGCCGAGTACTTGGCCGGCGAGCGCGTCGAGCAATCCCATGGTGCCCTGCCTTTCACTCCAACGGCGCGAGGCTGAACGCCTCGCGCTCGAATGCGTTTTCGAGGTACGGATCGCGACCGCGAGCGAGCGCGAGGCCGCTCGCGATCAGATAGGCGAAGGGGAAAGCTACACCCCACCTCTCGCATTGTCGAACGTGGACGTGCTCGTGCGCGCGCGCGCTCCGCAGGTCGTCTTCGGTTCCGGAGAGCACGACGTGACCGAGCGTGATCGCACACACGCGCGAGGTGCGGCGCCCGAACGACAGCACGCGCGGCAGCAGGCCGCCCACGACTTCGAGGACGCCGTCCGCCCGCGCCAGGCGCGCGCCGGTCAACCGCGCGAGCAGCGCGATCGCCAGACCGACCGCGGTCACCGGAAAGGCCCACGCGTACAGCGAACCTGCAAGAAGTAGAGGGCGACGCGCGTCTCCTGCCGAAAAAGTCATCAGGACCCCTTGACATGTTGCACGCATGTGCAGCACGCTAGGGGTGCATTCGATCGCTGATCCGCACGCATCACCAGAGGATTCGTTATGACCACGACAAACCTCACCGAGCGCGAGCGCGACGTCCTCGACTTCATCGTGTCGCGCGCACGCACCAAGGGTGCGCCGCCGACCATTCGCGAAATCGGCGCCGCGTTCCAGATCGCTTCCACGAACGGGGTGCGGTACTACCTCGCATCGCTCGAGCGCAAGGGGTACATCACGCGCAACCGGCGTCTCTCGCGGGGCATCGAGATCGTCGGCGGCGCGCAGTCGTCCGATACGCTCTCCGCGAACGCCGTCCCCGTGCCGATCGTCGGCCGCGTCGCCGCAGGGTATCCGGTTCTCGCCGCGGAGAACATCGAAGACACGCTCGTCTTGGATCGCTCCGTCACGCGCGACGGCAACGTGTTCGCGTTGTCCGTGGTCGGCGACTCCATGCGCGACGCCGGCATTCTGGCCGGCGACAAAGTGATCGTCCGCCAGCAAGCCACCGCGACGTCCGGGGACATCGTCGTCGCGCTTCTCGGCGACGAGGCGACGGTGAAGCGCTATCGCCCCGACGGCGACCGCATCGTCTTGGAGCCAGCTAACCCCGCGTTCCAACCGATCGTGGTGCACGCGAGCGACGGCGAACCGTTCTCCATCGTCGGCAAGGTGATCGGTGTGGTGCGGCTCTATCACTAACGTGCACGACGACCATGCTGGAGTCGATCAACGAGACCATCGAGGTCCTCACGGTGTTTGCGCCCGGAAAGGTGTCGCCGCTGCGTTTTCGCTGGCGCAACAAGGTGATCAAAGTGTCGCAGGTCACCGGTAAGTGGATGCGCAACGAGGGGGAGACGCGGCTGCACTACTACTCCATCCTCGCGGACACGTCGGATTACTTCGAACTCTGCTTCGATGCGACCAACTTGAAGTGGGTGCTCTCCAAGGTGTGGCTGGCTGGGTGAGGATGCCGTGCGCGATCGCGTCGTGTTTCACGTCGACATGGATGCGTACTTTGCTTCGGTGGAGCAAGCGCTCACACCGCGGCTGCGCGGCAAACCCGTGTTGGTGTGCGGCGACCCGACCGGACGCAGCGTCGTCGCGGCCGCTTCGTATGAAGCACGCGCGTTCGGCGTTCGCGCGGGCATGCCGGTCGCGGAAGCGCGCCGTTTGTGCCCGCATGGCGAGTTCGTGGAAGGTCACCCGGATCGCTATCTCCA
>CAZEPH010000139.1:0-6859 GCA_964514075.1 uncultured bacterium
GGAGGTGCCCGTGCCCGCACTGCCCGCTGGAGCGATATAGGTGATCCGGCCCGTGCGCGGGTCGATGGTGGCGCCCGCTGGCAGATTCGTCGCGCTCCACGTGAGCGGATCGCCGTCCGCATCGCTCGCCGTTGGCGTGACCACGAGGGTATCCAACTCCTCGACGATTTGATCGGCGACGGGCGACAGCACGGGGGCGCGGTTGGTCATCACCTTTTCACCGCCACCGCAACCGACCAGGAGAACTCCCGCGACCGCCGCTGACACCACCCACGCGAACCCACGAGTCAGGGGCATCGCCTGCGCCCGGCTTCGGGTCATTCCGTCCTCCTTGCGGTCTTGCGCCCGCGTCCGCGGAGATGCGTGCCGTAGGCGGAGCATTGGAGCAGCAGAGCCGCCCCCTGGTTCCCAGCGAACAGCATCGAGAGGCAGAGCTGTATCGCGGCGTGGTTCGATTCGATTCGACAGGCACCCTGGGCGCCTCGTTTCGGGTCGCCTCCTAGCGGGAAGAAATACACGTAACCTTCTATCCTTCAGCGCATTCAACGTCAGACAGTCCGAACGGGAGGGCGCTGGCACAGCCGCTGCATTGCTCGAGCTCGTTGCGGTCTCTCCTCACCCCGCGTGGTGAGGGAGGGGGTTTTGCGAGCGTGTCACACCGCTGACGCGTTCGCCGGTGCCAGGACGGCGCCGGGCCAAGCCTCCTTCGTCACCCTTCGCCGACTGGGATCAGACGGCGGAGGGTGGCATCTTCCCTACTTGCGCGACCGCAGTTCCACCACGCTCCACACCGTGACCGCGCTCAGGAGGATTTGCACGACGGTCGAGTAATCGCGGAACGAGTAGAACCACTTCCGCGGGATCGTCACGGTGTCGCCCGGCTCGAGCGCGAGGTCCAGGTCGCGGCGGCCTTCGCTCTGCACGCGGTTCATGTCCACCGTGATGACCTTTGCTCCGCTCGTGCTCAAGCGCGTGATCCGCGCCTCTTTGACGTTCGCTCCTTCGCGCGTGCCGCCCGCTTGCGCGAGGTACTGGCTCAACGTGAAGCCGTCCACGTAGTCGAACTCGCCGGGCTTCACCACCTCACCCGTCACCGAGATGCGTTTGCGCACGAGACCCGTCAGCGTCACGGTCACCTTTGGATCGACGTAGTATTTCTCGAGCGCGGTCCGGATACGATCCTCCGCGTCCTTCACAGTGAGGCCGCCGACGACCAGGTCGCCGATCAACGGGTACGCGATGTTCCCCGTCTGCGACACCGAGACCTGGGTGCTGATCTCCGGGTGATTCCACACGTACACGCTGAGCGCGTCGTTGGGGCCGATGACGTATTCCTGCGCCGCGCGCTGTGCGTGCGCGTGCGTCGCGCCGATCACTGCGACGACCACCAGCGCGGCCGCGCGCGCCACCCGCGACATCCTGCCTTCCGTGCGTCCCGTCATTGCGCCAGCTCCTCGAGGACCGTGCCGTCCATGTCCGCCGGAACGGACACGCCGAACATCCGCAGAATCGTGGGGGCGAGATCGATGATCGCCGCGCCCTCGATGCGCGTTCCAGGTGTAACAGTTGCCCCGCGCGCAAGCAACACACCCGTGGGGCTGTGAATGCCGGATATCTTGAAGCGATTGCGATCACCCGAACCGAAGAGCGTACCCGTGGGCGTCTTGCGCCCGCCGCGGTGAATCGCGAGGAAGTCGCCAACCATCTGGTATCCCGGCTTGAGCACCACGATGATATCGGGCGCGTGCTCCAGGCGCGCGCCGGAGTACAACTCCTCCCGCGCGTACGTGCGTTCCACGCACGGCGCCTGGGTGGCGGGGTCGATCAGGCCTTCGATCTTCCGGCGGATCTCGGTGCGCAGCGCCTCGTAGTCCGCGCCGGGCGCCACCACACCGAGCGGCTCGCGCCCGCGCACATTGAGCACGATGTTCCCAAAGGTGCCTTCGCTGAACGCGCGGCTCTTCCCCCACTCGATCGCCCGCGGGCGCAGGAACTTCATCGTGGTTTGATGCCCCACGTCCACGCGTCCTGCGATTTGGTGCCGGATCGCCTTGGGCAGGACCTTGCGTCCCACCGTGTACGCGGTGCGAAACGCGGTCCGCACGAGAGCTTTGCGAGAGAGCGGCGCGGGTTGTTCGGTGACGAGATACCCTTGTTGCTCGAGCCACGCGTTGATGAACAGCACGCGCTTGAGCGGCCCGCCGCCGTGATCCGACATGACGATCACCGTGGTGTCCTCGCCCATCGCGTCCCAAAGACGCTTCAACTCCGCGTCCAGCGCGATGTACGTGGACGCGACGGCGTCGCGGAACTCGCTCTGCCCGGCGCCGTTCGTCTGGTCGTCCGCGAGATAGCGCCAGAACGTGTGCTGCGCGCGGTCGGTGGAGGTGGCGACGTGCACCACGAAACGCGGGTTCATCTTCTTCATCAGGAAGAGCGTGGCATCGGTGCGGCGCCGTTCCACGTCGCGCAGTTCCTCGAGGAAGTCGCGCAACTCCGCCGCGTCCGGTTCCTCTCCCGTCTTCTCGAATTGCCGGCGGTGCGCATCCACGATGTACGGCTGCCCGAGGGCCTCCTTCATTTCGTCGAGGAGAGACACCGGATACGTGAACTTGCCGAACGGTTCGGTGGTGAACACGCCGCTCACGAAATAGCCCGCCACCTTTTCGGGCGGATACGTCATCGGCACGTTCAACACGCCGCACCGCACGCCCTGCTCGGAGAGCACGTGCCAGACCGCCTTGCCGCCGCGCGTGCGCGTGGACACGGGCTCGATGTCGTAGCTGCCGGTCTTTCGCTTCGTGAAGTCGAAGATGCCGTGGCCGCCGGGGTTCATTCCGGTGAGGAAGGACGTCCACGCCGTCGGCGAGTGCGGGTGCACGGTGGAGGCGAGCGGACCGTGCGTGCCCTCGCGCACGAGGCGCGCGAACGTCGGCACGGCGCCCTGCTCGATCAGCGGCCCGAGGATGTCCCACGTCGCGCCGTCCATCCCGAAGACGAGCACCTTTGTATTCTGGGTCACCGTGCGCGTGTCTCCTCGTGCCGCGGGACGATCGATGTCAGCACGCGTCCGTCCATGTCCGCCGGCGGCGTGAGGCCGAACAGCGCGAGAAGGGTCGGGGCAAGATCCGTGATCTGCGCGTCGTGAATCGTGGCTCCGCTCGGAATGCCCGGGCCGTGGACGGCCACGATGCCGATCGGCGTGTGCACGCCGGAGAGCTTGTACTTGCCGCCCTCGCCCGACACGAACACGGAATCGCCGCGCTTCTTGCCGCCGTACTGGTGCGCGACCACGTCGCCCACCATTTGATAGCCGTCGCGCAACGCCGCGATGATGTCGGGCGCGCGCTCGATCTGCGCCCCGCGATAGAGTTCCTCGCGCGCGTACGTGCGCTCGACCGCGGGCGCTCCCGTTCCCGGATCCACGAGCGATTCGAGCTTCCGGCGGATCTCCGCGCGGAGCGCGTCGTATTCAGTTCCCGGTTCCACTGTGCCGAGCGGCTCCCGCCCGCGCACGTTGAGCCGGATGTTGCCGAACGTTCCCTCGCTGAACGCGCGCGTACGGGACCAGTCGAGTGCGGTCTGCATGTACTTGATCGTGGTCTGGCCGCCGACGTCGTACTTCTCCTTGAGCCGCTCGCGTACGGCGCGCGGCATGAGCGTCCGCGCGACGGTCTTCACGACGAAGAACACGCGGCGCTTGAGGGCGGCTTTGCCGAACGCGGGCGGTTGGTCCACGGTGAGGTACCCTTCACGCGCGAGCCAGTTGTTGAGGAGCAGCGCGCGCCGGAGCGGACCGCCGCCGTGATCGGACATGAGCATCACGGTCGTCTCGGATCCCATCGCGTCGAGCAGGCGTGCGAGTTGCGCATCTGCGTCGATGTACGTGCGCTCGACCGCCGTGCGAAACGGATGTGACGGGTCGTAGTCGGATCGCTCGGGGTCCATGTACTGCCAGAACGTGTGCTGCGCGCGATCCGTGGCCGTGTACACGTGCACGACGAAGCGCGGCGAGAATCTCCGAATCGCGTAGATCTCCGCCGCCGTGCGCTCGCTCTCAATCTCGATGAGGCGGTCGAGGAATCGCGCGAGCACCTCGTCGGTGGGTTCACCGTCGGGACCCGCGAGCTCGCGATACGAGAGATCCACTTTGTACCCGTGACCGAGTTCGCGCTTGATGTCGTCGAGCAGCGTGCGCGGCCACGTGAAGTTGCCGAGCGGCTCCGACGAGAACGTCCCCGAGATGAAATACCCCGCAACCTTCTCCGGGGGATACGTCATCGGCACGTTCACCACCCCGCAGCCGATGCCGCGTTCCGAGAGGATTTGCCACACCGCTTTGCCGCCGCGCGTCTTCGTGCTCACGACCTCGAAGTCGTACGAGCCGTTCTTGCGCTGCATGAAGTCGAAGATGCCGTGTCCGCCGGGGTTCATCCCCGTCAGGAACGACGACCACGCGGTCGGCGAATGCGGGTGAATCGTGGACGCGAGATCGCCGCTCGCACCCTCGCGCACGAGACGCGCGATCGTGGGCAGCTTGCCGGCGTCGATGAGCGGACGAATGATGCGCCAGTCCGCGCTGTCGATGCCGAACACGAGGACGCGGGGTTGCGCGGGCGACACTAGCGCGCTCCCGCCGGCGCGTGCTCGGCCGCGATGGAAGGGAGCACGCGTCCATCCATGACGGACGGCGCCGGCACGCCGAACAGCGCGAGGATCGTCGGCGCGAGATCGATGATGTGCGCGCCCTCGATGCGTCCCGCCGGTGCGATGCCCGGCCCGCATGCCAGCACGATGCCCTCGGGACTGTGGATCCCGGAGATCTGCAGCTTGTTCAAGTCGCCGTCGCCGAACAGCGAGGCCTGCTTCTTCCCGAGCGCGCCCACGCCGCCGTAGCGCCGCGCCACCACGTCGCCGACCATCTGGTAGTTCGGCTTGAGCACCACGATGATGTCCGGCGCTTCCTCGATGCGCTCGCCGTGATAGAGCTCTTCGCGCGTGAACGTCCGCTCGACGCACGGCTGTCCCGTCTGTGGATCGATCAGCGCCTCGATGCGCTCGCGGATACGCGCGCGCACCGCGTTGTAGTCGGCGCCGGACGTCACCGCTCCGAGTGGCTGGCGCCCGGCCACGTTGAGGCGGATGTTCCCGAACGTGCCTTCCGCGAACGCCTGCGTCCGCGCCCAATCGATCTGGACCGTCGCCATGAACTTGTTCGACGTCTTGCCCCACACGTCGAAGCGGCCGGAGAGCTGGCGCTTGATCCCCGTGGGCAGAACTTGGCGCGCCACGCCGTATGCGCGGCGGAGCGCTGCCTTCACCGCGCCGCGCGGCGTGATCGCCGACGGCTTCACGGTGTGCAGGAATCCTTCCGACTCGAGCCAGTCGTTGATGTACAGCACCCGGCGTAACGGCGCACCGCCGTGATCGGAGCAGACGATGACCGTGGTGTCCTCGCCCATCGCATCCCAGAGGCGCTTCAACTCCGCGTCCGCATGCACGTACGTGGCCGGGATCGCGTCGCGGCCCCGATGGTTCGGGTCGTAGTCCTTTCGCGCCGTGTCGAGGAACTTGTAGAACGTGTGCTGCGCCCGGTCGCACGACGTGACGACGTGCACGACGAAACGCGGCTTGTACTTCTGAATGAGATGGAGCGACGCGCTCGTCCGCTCGGTTTCGAGCTGGTTGAGATCCTCCAGCCAGCGGATGTACGCATCGGGACCCGCGACCGCCTCGCCCTGCGAGAGGTCCGCGAGGTACGCGTCCACGCGGTACGGTGTGCCGAGATCGCGCTTCAGATCGTCGATGAGGGACTTGGGGTAGCTGAAGTTCGCGAACGTGTTCGCGGTGAACGTCCCGGAGATGAAGTAGCCGAGCACCTTCTCGGGTGGATGCGTCATCGGTACGTTCACGACGCCGCACGGGATTCCCTTCTCGCTGAGCACGTGCCACACGGCGCGACCGCCGCGTTCGCGCGTCGTCAGGATCTCGATGTCGTAGCTGCCCTTCTTGCGGCGCACGAAGTCGAAAATGCCGTGCATGCCCGGGTTTGCGCCGGTGACGAACGACGCCCACGCGGTCGGTGAGTGCGGGTGGATCGTGGACTGCAACGGACCGTGCACGCCGCGTTGCATGACCCGGGCGAGCGTGGGACATTTCCCGCTCTCGACGAGCGGACCCAAGATGCTCCAGTCGGCGCCGTCCATGCCGAACACGAGGACCTTGCGGGGCGGGGGACTAGGCATTCTGCGGACAGACCTCCATAACGACGATGCGAGCGCGCGAGTATACCGTCATGCGAGCATCTCCGCCAGCGCGCGACCGTCCATCTCCGATGGCACCGGGAGACCGAACAACGACAGAACGGTGGGCGCAAGGTCGACGATGTGCGCCCGCCCGAGTGCACCCTCGGGCCGCACGATGCCCGGTCCGGAGGCGAGCAGGATCCCCTCCGGACCGTGCGCGCCCGTCAGACCAAAGCGATTGGGTTGTCCGGCTGCGAAGCAGTTCGACCACTCTGCGTCCCCCGTCTCGTGCGTCATCGACAACACGTCGCCGACCATCTGGTAGCCGCGCGCGAGAACGGCGATTACGTCCGGCGCTTCCGTTACGCGCGCGCCGCTATACACTTCCTCGCGGAAGTACACGCGCTCCACGGGGCGCGCGCCCGTCGCGGAGTCCACGAGCGCGAGGAGGTGCATCCGCACCTCCTCGCGCAGCGCGTCGTACTCTGCGCCGGGCTCGACGATCCCCTGGGGCTCGCGGCCGCGCACGTTCAGCACGATGTTCCCGAACGTGCCCTCCTCGAACGCGCGCGTGCGCGTCCAGTCGACCGGCACCGTGCGTCGGTAGCGCAGCG
>CAZEPH010000140.1:0-6847 GCA_964514075.1 uncultured bacterium
ATCGTGAGCGTGTCGCCGCCCGCATCCCCGAGTCCGCGATGGATGCCGCCCCACTGTTGCCGGTAGAGCCAGTACCACCCGTCGGCGGCCGTTGCGCCGGTGATCGGCCGGCTCTGCGGAAACTCGGGCCAGAGAATCGTCGCGAATTCCTTCTGCGTGATGCACAGCGACCAGATGCCCGACGTGTCGCGCCCCGCGAGCGCGCTCACGTACGCGGCGATTGTGGCGTGCAGGCTCGCGCGTCCACCCGAGAGCGGCATCGAGACAATGGGGGCATTCAGACGCCGTCCGATCACCACCGAGACCGACTCCGGATCGTCGGGCGGGTAGTAACCGGGCGACGTGGCAATCGACGACGCCTGCCGTGGAACGGGCGCAGCGGCGGCGAACACCACGCACGCCGCGCAGGCGAGCGCGGCGGTGCGCAGCGCGCTAGCGACCAACGCTCACCCCGAGCGTGATGGAACGTCCCGTGTGGTAGCGCACCGTTTCCTGTGCGCCCTGCGTCGTGCGCGTCGCTTGATCGAGCAGGTTCTTCGCCGTCAGCTTCCACCGCGGACCGCGCACCAGCGACCACGTCGCCGCGACGTCAAGCGTCGTGAGGGGTTCATCGTATGAATCCGGACGCGGCGCAATCCCGAGCGAGCTCAAGCGACGTCCGATCGCGTTCACGAGGACGTTCGCATGCAGCGACCCCGATGCATTGGTGTACGCAAGCGAGACGTTGTACACGTGCGCGGCCTGACCCTGCAGCGGATGCACGAGCGTCCCCAGGTTCGTCGTGCGATCTTCGAGAGTGACGCGCGACGACAGGAGCGATGCGTTTCCATTGAGAAAGAGCCGCTCGAGCGCGGGCACGAGGCGTCGGAGCGACATGCGCACTTCGATCTCGGCGCCGGTGTTCCGTCCCCCCTCGGAGTTGGACGGGCGCAGGTACGGCGCATCGCCCGGTTCGAGCACTTGCTCGATCGGGTCGACGAAGCGCTTGTAGAATGCACCGACGGCGATCACTTCGCCCGCCGCGGGAAAACGCTCCATGCGCACGTCGTAGTTGCTGACGCTCGCACGGCGCAGGTTCGGGTTGCCGGCGACGCGGAGGCCGTTGACGAACTCGAGCGTCGGGCCCGGCGTGAGTTCGCGCAAGTCTGGGCGCGAGAGCGTGCGCGCCGCCGCTATGCGCAGGTTCGACTTCTCATCCAGCGACACGGTGATGTTCGCCGTCGGCAGCACGTCCACGTTGTCCAGCACGCCGTAGATCGGCGGATCGAACCCGAAGATGTCGTACGTCGTGACGTTCTGTTGCGCGTGCTCCATTCGCGCGCCGATCACCGCGCGCACACTGCGATGCACGGCGAGGTCCGCGCTCACGAACGCGGACGTGACCTCTTGATGCGCGCGGTAGTTGTCGTCAGGCCGCGTGCCCTCGACGATTTCCGCTCCGCCCGCGCGCCCGGTGAAGCGCTCCGGGGCGAAGATCGACTCCGGCAGCGCGGTCGGATCTGGCGCGCGTCCTGGATTGAAGTTGAAGCGCCGGTACGTGGAGAGGCGCTCCTTTCCGTCGAACGCTCCGCCGACGAGGACCTTTGAGCGCACGGCGGCGTCCAGCGGAAACGTGATCGTCGCGTGCGCCCCGGTGCCGTCGTCGGTGAGGTGGCCGAAGTAGCGCGTAGCGCCGAGTCCGGCGCCCGAGAGCGTCCATGTGTTGTCGTCGCGGCCTTCGTAGATCGTCTCGCGACGGTCCGGCTCGTCGCGCAGCGCTGTCGAGGCGTACACCTGCCACTCGATGCGCGGCCGCGACCACGACGCGAGTTCGTGCTTCCCTTCCACGCTGCCATTGGCAATCGTGCGCGCCACGTACATCAATCGCGTTGAACGAATCGAGCGGCTGCTCCCGAAGTTGTAGCCCTCGTACGTGCGGACCTCGTCCTCGCCGGTCCGCGAGTAGAGACCGCGCATGTGCAGCGTGTGTTCGCGACCGAGGCGGTAGTTTACCGCGGACATGCCGCCGACGCGCGCGGTCTCGCTCCACTTCGTGACCGCGTAGTTGTAAACGGAATCGCCGCGCGACGTGAAGAAACGCTGCATCTCGTCACGGCTGTCGTTGCTGCGCGACCACGAGAACGACTCGACGACCCCGAGCGACCGGCCGAAGAGCGTGTACTCGTTGCCGTAGGACTGCGTGAACCCGCCTGATGGCACCGCGGTCGTCGTCACCGACGGCGTCCACAGGTTACGGAATGACTTGCCGATCATCGCGAGCGAGTCCGGCACGAACCCGAGGATGGGATCGAGCCCGCGCCGTACGACCTTCTTGCCGCCGGCGAGTTCGCTGATCACGTCGGGCACGTCGCGCGCCCGCACGCCGAATCCGTACCAGTCGGTGGTGCTCCCGTCGTAGCTGCGGAACGCACGTAGCGTCGTACCCTCGTCCCATCCCTGCGTGAGTGAGAACGACGCAATCTCGCGGCCCGGGAAATCCTTCGTGGTCACCTGCACATCTCCGCCGCCGAACTCGCCAGGACGGTCCGCGGAGTAGGTCTTCTGCACGACCACGTGATCCACGAGCGCCGCCGGGAGAATGTCGAGCGGCACGACACGCTTGTTCGCTTCGGGGCTCGCCACGCGCACGCCGTCGATTTGCGTCGAGCTGTAACGCTCTCCCATGCCGCGCACGAACACGTGTCCGTCCTTTTGCGTGGTGAGGCCCGTAACGCGCTTGAGCGACGCGGCCGCGTCGCCATCCGGGTTTCGTGCGATCTGCTCGGCGCTCACCGCGTCGCCGACGGTCGCCGCCTTCTTGCGTGCCGTGAGAAGCGCGCTCTCGCTGTTCTTCTTTGCGTCGGCTTTCACAACGACTTCTTGCTGCTGGATCGCCCGCACTCCGAGCACCACGTTTACTTCGTGCACGCCGTTCGCGGTGATCACGACGCCGGCGATCTCCTTCGCGCCGAATCCCTGCGCGAGAACGCGCACGGTGTACGTGCCTTCTTCGGCGACGATCGCGTACGTACCGTCGCTGTTCGTCATCGCACCGGTCTTCCTCTGCGCGGGATCGGACGGAAGAAGCTGCACGGCGGCGAGTGACACCGGTTCGGCGTTCTCGGCGTTCGTCACCTTTCCGCGAATGCGTCCCGTCGCCGCGTGCGCGAGCGAGGCGAGAGAGAGAAGAGAGGAGAGTGCGACAACGAAAGACGTGATGCGGCGCGACCGCAGTATGTGCATGTGCGATCCCTCCTGGACTGCGTCTCTGTGTGAGTGCATGCGGAGAGAATCGACGGTGCGTCGCTCAGGACGATGATGGCCGGGTGACAATTCGGTGACGGCGCACAACAACAAGCGGGGAGAGAGACGGCGGCCTCCCTCCCCGTCTTGCGAACGGACCGAGCGTCGGCAGACGGCCCGGTCCACGCGCAGCTAGTTCGCGTCGATGCGAATCACGCGACCCTGGCTCGACACTGCACCGGCGCTCACGCGGTAGAAGTACATCCCCGCGGGTGTTCCGCTCGCCGGACGCCACGCCACGGTGTGCGTGCCGGAAGGCATCGACGCGCTCTGGATGCGCTCGACCAGCTGACCGTCCGTCGAGAACACCTCGACATTCACATCGGCCGCCTGCGACAGCGTGAAGCCGATCGTGAGGGAGTGACGCATCGGGTTCGGTCCCGCACTGAGGAAGAGGGCACCCTCTGCGCCGGACTGCGCCTCATCGGGCACGCCCACGGCCGGCGCGCAATACACGCTCTGCGCAGGGAACCCGCCCGCGCACGCCGCCTGGAACGTCGCGTCGTGCTCAATGCGGAACGCCTGCTTCTTGAAGTTCGTGAAGATGCTGTTGACCACCGTGCCGAGCGTGCCGCGACGGAAGTGCACGCCGTTGTTGAGCGGACCCGGGAAGCTCGGTCCGCCGCGTTTGTCGCCGATCGCCGTCATGTTCGCGATGATCGGGTTCGAGCGGGGGCCGTTCGTGGTGTCGAAGCTGAATTCGTTGTTGTCGGCTTCGATGCCCTTATCGGTCTGTGCGCCGTCGGCGAGCGCGCGCACGATGATGAACTGCGCCTTGCCGCGGTATCCCATCTGCCAGTCGAAGCCGTCGTCGTTGCCGTCGAGGCCGACGAGGTACTTCAGGTTGTTGGCGCCGCCGAAGAACTCGAAGCAGTCGTCGTCGCCGCGCAGCGCGCACAGGTGATCCGCGACCGTCCGCCGGCCGACGCCGTCGAACGTGAAGGAGTTGAGCTCGTTGTCCGGGCTGATCGGGAATCCCGAGTACTCGCAGCGCACATACTGCAGAACGCCGGAGGAGTCCGCATCGTCGTTACCGCCGAAGTACCCGATGCCGCCGCCTTCGCTCGCACACGAGTCGCCCGCCGCGGTATTCGCGCAGTTGCAGACGGCCTTGCCGAGCATCCAGATGCCGCCCCACCCGCCGCGCACTTGCGAGCCGGGGAGATCGTCCGATGTCGCGATGATCGGGTTCGTCGCCGTGCCTTGCATGATCAACTTGCCACCGCGATTCGCGATCAGCGTGCCGAGCGTCGCACGCTCGCCGAAGATCACGACACCGGCCGGCACCGTGAGCGTCGCGCCCGATCCGACGCGCACAAAGCCGCGCAGCGTGTAGTTACTGTCGGGCGAGAGTGAGTAGTGTTGCGTGAAGACGATGCGATCCAGCACGCGCATCGGCCGCGGGTTCGGCATGCCGGGCAAATGCAGGTCCGTGCGTCCCAGACCGCCTGTCGTGTCCGTCGACACCCACGTGCCTTGCGTCCACCAGCGATCGCCCGGGTTGGGTCCGACCGCACCGTTGAAGCACGTGTTGTCGAAGAACGGATCCGTGAGACGCACGCTCACGAAGTTCGCATTCGGATGAAATGCGGGACTCGTGGACGAAGGCTGAAAGTCCACGAACGGCAAGGCGCCCGTGAATTGCGGATCGGTGAAGCGGTTGTTGAGATACGTTGTGGTCGCGATGGATTGGGCGGTCGTGCCCGGTGCGCACGCCGGCGCGCCGGCTCCGGCCGCTCCGGTGTACTGGCCAGGGAGTGTGTTGTCGTTGTTGCCCCACACGATGTTCCCGTCGAACACGACCTGCGCGTGTGCGGCGGCGGCAGAGAGCAGCGCGGCGCACGCCAGCGATGCCAGCGGACCCGAGGTACAGCGCATGATTCCTCCTCACGAGAGTGGCGCTTACAAGGACGGAACCGGGATGCGGGCTCTGGATGTGTCCCAGCGACGCCGTCCCCCTTCACTCGACCGGCACATCTCCGGCTGAAGGGGCGCGCGTCGTCCGGTTCCTTGATGCCAGACTCTAGGGAATGCCTGCAGCGCTGTGATGGAGTGCACGTGACAAATGCGCGACGCGCGGTTCGTGCGAACGGGCGGCACGTTCATGCTCGGGCGAGAACTGTTCGGGGGCTAGTGCGTGTGGACCGGCTTGGAGTTGGCCGTCAAAGCTCGGTTCAGGGCGGCGATCGCGAAGGTTTTCACGTCGCTCGCAAATGCGTCCCGGACGATCCACTCGAGGTACGTCGGATCTTCCCGCGCGACGTCGTCGAGGGAGCGCCCCCCGTGCTTGCCGAAGGCCAAGCGGGCCGCGCCGTCGCGGTGGACGATCTTCCCGTCGTGCGTGAGCCAATCCGGCGCGCGGCCGGCGCAATACACGTCCAGGTCGGCGATGGTCTCGGGGAGATCGTCGTAGCGAGCCAGTTGGGCGGCGAGCACGACGATGGACGCGGCGACGTCTTCGTCAGCGCGATGCCCCTCGTGCTGCAGGTCGCAGTAGTAGCGCATGGCGGCGGTGAGGTCGCGCGGTTCGCGCTTGTGAAAGATCGCCAACGCGTCGATGACGCGGCGCGTTTCCGGCGCGAACGCAATGCCCACGCGTTCGAACTCGCGCGTGAGCAAGCGCATGTCGAACCGGCGCACGCCGAATCCCGCAATGTCCGCGTCCTTCAGTGCGTCGAACACGTGCTGCGCCACCTCGCGGAATCGCGGCGCGTCGCGCACATCCGCGTCGCTGATGTGGTGCACGGCCGATGCACCTGCCGGAATAGGCACGCCGGGATGGACCAGCGATTGGAAGTGCGACACGACCCCAGCCGGGGATACGACGCGCAGCGCCACTTCCACGATGCGATCCACGTCCGGGTTGGTGCCCGTTGTTTCGAGATCCAGAAACGCCAAGGGACGATCGATGGCGAGTCGGCGAGCAAGCTCGCGCAGTGCCTGGTCGGCGGAGCCGTTCACTCCACCGTTGTTGCGGTCGGGTAGCGCCATGACGGCCACACCGTACTCGACTGGTCCGACACTTTGACGCGGACAAACACGACGGGCCGGACGTCGCCGCCCGGCCCGTTCAGTGCTATCGATGCGTGCTGCGTGCTTAGAAGTCGCCGTGTCCGCCCATAGCGCCACCGCCCGGTGCAGCCGGCTCCTTCTCCGGAATCTCCGCAACGAGCGCTTCCGTCGTGAGCAACAAGCCCGCAACGGACGCCGCGTTCTGCAGAGCGGACCGCGTCACCTTGGTCGGGTCGATGATGCCCATCTTGAGCATGTCGCCGTAGGTACCCTCAGCGACGTCGTACCCCTCGGTCGCCTTGAGTCCCTTGACCTTCTCGACGACGACGGAGCCTTCGCCACCCGCGTTGTACACGAGTTGACGCAGCGGCTCTTCCACCGCGCGGCGCACGATGTCGATACCGACCTTCTCTTCCGCGCTGACCTTGACCTTCTCGAGAGCTGCGCTGGCGCGGAGCAGTGCAACGCCACCGCCCGGCACGATACCCTCTTCGACGGCCGCACGCGTCGCGTGGAGTGCGTCTTCCACGCGCGCCTTCTTCTCCTTCATCTC
>CAZEPH010000141.1:0-6838 GCA_964514075.1 uncultured bacterium
CCGTCCGCAGGGACGTACGTCCCGCCGCGCACCTCGGCGAGATCGCCGACCACCAACTCCGTGCTGGGAATCTCGCGCGCGCCATCCGCGCGCACGACGGTCGCGGTACCCGCGAGAGAATGGGCGAGGCCTTCAGTGGACGCGCGCACGCGGCGATGCAAGACGGCGTCGAGTCCGAGAACAGGGATGATCGCGAGGAGGAGAACCACGGCCTCGATGTGTTGGCCGAGCAGCGCGTACAACGCGGAGATGCCGAGGAGAAACCACACCATCGGGTCGCGCGCGGCATCCAGCAGCGCGACCCACGGCGAGCGGCGCCGCATGTCGAGGACGTCGTTGGCGCCGAACGTGCGCCGGCTCTCCTCGACCTGCGCCTGCGTCAACCCACGCGCATCGAAGAGACGCGCGCGCGAGAGTTCTCTGCGCATCATGCGCTCGGACGAACTAGCGTGTGACGGCCGGTTCCTCCACCGTGCGCGTCGGCGGCGGCGGTGCGAAGGTCACGAAGTGCCGGTCCGCCGCAGCGGCTCGCAGTTCCGCACGGAAGTCCGGGTGCGCGATGTCCATCAACGCCAGCGCGCGCTGCCGGACGGACAACCCCCACAGATCGACCGCGCCGTATTCCGTGACGACCCAGTGCACGTCGCCGCGACTCGTCACGACGAGTGCGCCCTCGTCGAGCAGCGGCTGAATGCGGCTCACGGCGCCGCCGAGAGCTGTCGACCGCAACGCGATGATCGGAACGCCCTCGTTGCTGCGCGCCGACCCACGGATGAAATCCACCTGCCCGCCGAGCCCGGAGTAGAAGCGGCCCTTGAGCGTATCCGCCGCCACTTGCCCGGTGAGATCCACGGCGAGTCCCGCGTTGATCGCCACCATCCTGTCGTTGCGCTGGATCATGAACGGGTCGTTCGTGAATTGGCTGGGCCGCATTTCGACGTGCGGGTTGTCGTGTACCCACTCGTACAGGCGTCGTGTGCCGATCACGAACGAGGTGACGATCTTCCCGGGCAGCAGCGACTTCTTGCGTCCGGTGATCACGCCGGCTTCGACCAAGTCCATCACGCCGTCCGAGAACATCTCCGTGTGGACGCCCAAGTGGTGCTTCTCCGTGAGCTGCCGGAGCGCCGCGTTGGGAATGCTGCCGATGCCCATTTGCAGCGTCGCACCGTCGGGCACCAGGCGTGCGATGTTGCGTCCGATCTCGGTCGACACGTCGTCCGCCGGTTCGGGCGGGAGTTCGGGCAACGGATCGTCCACGAGAACGAGCCGGTCGATGCGCTCGACTTCGATGAATGAGTCCCCGTACGTGCGCGGCATGCGCGGGTTCACTTCCGCGAGCACGAGATCCGCGCTCTCGATGGCCGCCTGCACGATGTCGACCGACACGCCCAAGCTCACGCACCCGTGATCGTCGGGCGGGCTGACTTGAATCAGCGCGACGTCCACATGGCCGCGCCGGGTCTTGATCAAGCGCGGGATTTCCGACAGGAACACGGACGTGAAATCCGCGCGTCCGCTCTGGACCGCGTCGCGCACGTTCGCGCCGATGAAAAAGGCGGTGTGGTGGAAGCGCGACTCGAGGCCGGGTTGTACGTAGGGCGCGGGCCCGAGCGTGAGGAGGTGCACGATCTCGTTGCCGGCCAGATGCGTTCCGTGTTCGACGAGGGCGCTGACGAGACGGCCCGGCTCCGCGGCGCCCGATCCGACGAGAATGCGCAGCCGCGGCTGAATCAGCTGAATCGCGTCGGCCGCGGTCGTGAGCTTCGACGCATACCGCTCTTGCCAGCGTGCATCAGCACGATACGTCATGGCACAACTCACTTTCTTGTTCGCGCGCGTGCGCGATAGTGCGAGTGCGTTATTGCGCCTGCCGCTCCAGCACGTGCTGGCCGAGGATCATCGGGTTGCGCGCGAGGTGCAGGCCGATCTGCAAGCGGTCGAGCAATCCCAGCTTCGAGAGAATCGCTCCGACGTGCTTCTTCACGGTCGGCTCGCTGATGTTGAGCGCGGTCGCAATCTCCTTGTTCGAACGGCCGGCAGTGATGAGCGCTGCAACGTCCATCTCCCGTTCGGACAACCGGTGATTCTTCTGCGGCGCACCCGGCATGATAGGCCGCTGCATACGCTGGGCAATGCCCGCTTCGTACCAGGCGGTTCCCGACGCGACGGCGCGGACCGCTTGGAAGAACTCATGCGGCTGCACGTCGCGGCGAATCGCACCGAGGGCACCCTGCGTGACGGCCATCAGCAAGCACTCCGTCGACGGACCGCAGTCCCCGTCGAGACCGAGCGCTTGCACGCGACGCATCGCGGGCGGATGCAGCACGAGGCAGTGCGCTTCGCCCCGTTCGCTCACCGCGAGCACGTGCGTCTTGGGATGCTCTGCGTGGATCATGCGAATGAGCCCCATGCCGTCCGCGTCGGGCATGTGCAGAGCGAGCACGACGATGGAGGGGTGCAGCATCGATACCATGGACAGAGTGTCTTCGGCGGTGCCCGATTCGCCGACGACTTCGAAGTCCGGTTGCGTGTGAAGGAGACCGACCATCCCGGTGCGGTCGAGCACCTGATCGTCGGCGATGAGGATGCGGATACGAGCCGGGTGAGGAATCGGCGGGGAGACGCGAGCGCGTGACGCTGGCCGGGGAGACGAGACCTTCTTGGCGGTGCGGCGTGTCCCCGTGCGAGACGGACTCCTGTTCATCTGCAGCTCCTTTCGATGACTGGCGCCCTGATCCCGAGGAGGTTCGTCCTGCGACGGCGGGACCTCATTTCCTGGTTCTATCGTCGCACCGACCCCGGAGGACCGCAAGAGACTCACCTCAAGGATCGAGCGGGGGTAAACATCAGTATGATTCGAGCGGAGCTAGTATCCAAGGGCACACCCGTCCTTGCGACTTTCCGATGCCCCCGCGCATGCACCGCTCGCCTCGTCCCGCGCGACTGCCTGATACCCGCCCATGGATCCCACGTCCGCGCGTGCGAGGCGATGCCCGCGCCGCGCCAGCTCGTCGAGGACCTCGCGCGGAAACCCCGCTTCGACGGCGACCGTGCCGCCGTCGCGCATGGTGATACTCGTTGGTGTCGATGAGCCATCGTGTCGTACGCGCGGTGCATCGCCCGCGTCCTGCAGACTCATGGCATCGTCGATCAGGTGCAGCACGATCTGCACGTGCCCTTGCGGTTGCATGTCGCCGCCCATCACGCCGAACGCGACGCGCGGATGGTCGTCGCGCGTGAGGAACCCAGGCATGATCGTGTGAAAGGGACGCTTCCCCGGTGCGGCCGCGTTGGGATGCGTGGGGTCGAGGCTGAACAGCGCACCGCGATTCTGTAGACCGAATCCGAGCGATGGGACCACGTGCCCCGAACCGAATCCCGTGTAGTTGCTCTGAATGAGCGACACCATGCAGCCATTCGCGTCGGCCGCACAGAGGTAGGTCGTGTCGCCGCGCGCGAGCGTGTGCGGATCACCGGGGGCATCCACGAGCGCCGCCCGGCGCGGATCGAGTGCGGCGAGGCGCCTGCGCGCGTACTCTTTGCTCACGAGCGCGCCGGTTGGGACGTCGCACTGCGACGCATCGGCGTACCAGCGCGCGCGATCGGCGAACGCGATCTTCTTCGCCTCGATGAACGTATGCCAGTAGTTACTCGAGCGCGGGCCCCACTCGGCCATCGGAAAACGCTCGAGCAGGTTGAGCATCTGCAAGGCGGCGATGCCTTGCGTGTTGGGCGGCAATTCCCACACGGTCCACCCGCGATACGTCGTGCACACGGGTGCGTCCCAAGTGGACGTCTGCGCGGCGAGATCCTCCGCACGCAGCCACCCGCCGTGCGCGCGGGAGAACGCGTCGATGTCGTGGGCAATCGGCCCGCGATAGAACGCCTCGCGTCCGCCGCCTGCGACTACGTCGAGAGTGCGGGCGGCCGCGGCGTTCCGGAACACGGTGCCTGCGCGTGGCGCCTCGCCGTTCGGCGCGAACACCGGCGCAAAACCCGGCATCGCGCCCAGCACGCGCGCGGCATGCGCCCACTCGCGTGCGATGACCGGGGTGACGGCGAATCCCTCGCGCGCCGCGTCGCGCGCCGCGTCGAAGAGCGCGCTCCACGCGTGAACGCCCCATCTCTCGTGCAGCACGTGCCATCCGTCCACGCACCCGGGAACGGACCACGAGGCGGCGGAGCGAAGCGGGATCGTTCCGTCCGCATCGCGGGGGCAGTCCTCGAGGCGCAACGCGCGCGGCGCGCGCCCGCTCGCATTGAGTCCGTGCACCGACCGCGTGCGCGGATCCCACACCAGAGCGAACAGGTCGCCGCCCATCCCGCACGATGTCGGTTCCACCACCGTGAGGCACGCGTTCGCGGCGATCGCGGCATCCACGGCCGATCCTCCGGCGCGCAACACGTCCACGCCGGCCCGCGACGCGAGGGGATGCGCGGTCGCCACCATTCCTCCCTGCGCGATGACCCCGTGCGGCGCCCATCGCTCGATCCACGCGTTCATGTGCGGCATTGTGCCGAGCGACGCACCTGCGCACAACACGCATGCGCGACGCGGTGGGAGTCGCTACACTCACTCGTCCGCGGAGCAGTCGTCGCTGGAGCGAACCCCGGAGGTGAATTGTGCGCCATCGTTTCTTCGCTTTGTTGGCCGCTGTCTGCGCCTCGCTCGGCACAGCGTGCGTTGCGCCCGCCGAACCGATCGACGAGCGACTGGGCGACGACATCGTCCCCACACATCAGAGCGTGTCGCTGACGCTCGATCCACGACGGGAGACGTACTCCGGCTCCGTGCAGGTCGACTTGCGCGTGGACCGGCCGACGACACGCGTCGCGTTTCACGCGCGGGATCTCGCATTCACGTCCATCTCCCTGCACGGCGCGGCGGGAACGATCCCGCTCACGCACACGACGACGTCCGCCGGTCTCGTGCGCGGTACGACGGCCCGCGCTCTCGCGCGCGGAATGTACCGTTTGGACATCGCGTTCACCGCGACCTTCGGCACGCGCGCGGCCGGGTTGTACCGGCTGAAGAGCGGCGACGACTGGTACTGTTTCACGCAGTTCGAAGCCGCGGACGCGCGCGCCGCGTTTCCGTGTTGGGACGAGCCCGCCTTCAAGATCCCGTTCGACGTCACGCTCGACGTCCCGCTCGCGGACTCCGTCGTGGGCAATACGCCGATCGCCTCGCAGGACGTCCGGGGCGACCGCCGCATCGTGCGGTTCGCGCGGACGCGGCCGCTCCCGTCGTACTTGGTCGCTCTGGCGAGCGGGCCGCTCGAGTTCGTTCCCGTCGCCGGCACCTCGATTCCGACGCGCATCGTCACGGTACGCGGCGCGAGCGGTCTCACGCGCGAAGCCGCCGTCACGACGCCGCCCCTTCTCGCGGCGCTCGAGCGGTACTTCCGCCGCCCGTATCCGTACGAGAAGCTGGACTTGCTCGCGGTGCCCGAGTTCTGGCCCGGCGCGATGGAGAACGCGGGGGCGATCACATTCGCGGATCGCGTGCTGCTCGTGGATCCGCGGGCCGTCACGGTCGGTGCGCGCCGCACCCTCGCTTCCGTCACGGCGCACGAGCTGGCGCACATGTGGTTCGGCGACTTGGTCACCATGAGATGGTGGGACGATCTGTGGCTCAACGAGTCGTTTGCCTCGTGGATGGGCGACAAAGTCACCGATGAGTGCTTCCCAGCATTACACGTGGCGATTACGGAGTTGGCGGGGGCGCAAGAAGCCTTGTCCACGGACGCGCTGCTCACGACCCGCGCGATTCGCCAGCCGGTGGAGCCCGGCACCAACCTTCTGCAGATCGCGGACGACCTCGCGTACAACAAGGGGCAGAGCGTCCTCGGCATGTTCGAGCAGTACGTCGGAACGGAAACGTTTCGGCGCGGCGTGCTCGCATACCTCGGCGAGCACGAATGGGGATCCGCAACGGCGGACGATCTCTGGCGCGCGCTCTCGGACGCATCCGGACGCGACGTCGGCCGCATCATGGCGACGTTCCTGGATCAACCCGGTGTGCCGATCGTGCGCGTGACGCCGAACGCGAACGGGACGATCACGCTCACGCAACGGCGCTTTCTGAACGAGGGCCTCACGGCACCGGCCGCCCAGCGGTGGAGCATCCCCGTGTCATTGCGCTACTCGGCCGGCGGGCGCGTGCATACGACCGGCATCCTCCTCGAGAGCGACTCATTGACGGTGCCGATCGCCGACGCCGACGCGATCGAGTGGATCCACCCGAACGCGGAGGAGCGCGGCTACTATCGCTGGTCCGTTCCGCCCGATGCGTTCGCACGCCTCGCGGACGTGGCATCGGCGGCGCTGACCGTGCGCGAACGCGTCGGGCTGCTCTCCAACGCAGCCGCCCTGCTCGACGCGGGACAGGTGGACGGCGCGACGTACGTGCATCTCCTCGAGCGAAGCGGTGCCGATCCCGCGCCGGAGGTGGTCAACGGTGTGTGCGAGGGGCTCGACCGCGTGTGGCGCGTGTTCATCGGTCCCGAGTCGCGCCCCGCGTTCGCGCAGTTCGTCGAGCGCACGTTGCGTCCGGCCGTGAAGCGCTTCGGCCTGCTTCCATACGTCGGCGAGGAAGAAGCTGTCGACCTCATGAGGCCGGGTGTATGGACCGCGCTCGCGCGCTACGCCTCCGACGCAGAGGTCCTCGCACGAGCGGACTCGCTCACGCAGCGCGTGCTCGCGGGGGAGCCCGTGCCGCCGTCGCTCGTGCAACCTGCGCTCCTCGGTGCGGCGCAACGCGGCGACTCGACGCTCTTCCACCGCATCCGGGAGCGCTTCGAGTCCAGTCGCGTGCCCATGGAACGCCGGGAAT
>CAZEPH010000142.1:0-6823 GCA_964514075.1 uncultured bacterium
CGGAGTTGTATACCGTGTGGAAGCGTCTCGGTCGCGCGGGCGAATGACGCCGCTCGCGTTCGTGCTCGCGGGCGGGCAGGGCACGCGCCTGCGCGGCGTGCTCGGCGACACGCCGAAGGTTCTTGCTCCGGTCGCGGGCGAGCCGTTTCTCCTGCTGCAATTGCGATGGCTGGCGTCGTTGGGCGTGGAGCGCGCCGTGTTGTGTCTCGGCGTGGGCGCGGGGCACGTGCGTCACGCCTTGCGCGCGGCGAAGCCGTGGCCGCTCGCCGTGGAGACCGTCATGGAGCCGCGTCCCCTCGGCACCGCGGGTGCGCTGCGCTTTGCGTTCGAAGCTCGCAAACTTCTCCCGGACGACGTGGGCGAAGCGTTCGTCGTCAACGGCGACACGCTGGTCGCGCTGGATCTCGCGGCGATGCGCGCGCTGCACGACGCGCTCGATGCACAGCAAACGCTCGCCGTGTGCGCGGTGGAGGATGCCGCGCGCTTCGGGAGCGTGCAGTTCGACGCGCGCGGCGTCATCACGGGGTTTGTCGAGAAAGGGCGCGGCGGTCCCGGACATGTGAACGCCGGCGCGTACTTGCTGGATACGGTAGCGTTGGAGTCGTTGCTCACGTCCGAGGAAGAGTCGCTCGAGGCGTTGATGCAATCCGCCGCGTGGACGCGTGCCGCGTTCGTGGCGCCCGCGTTCCTGGACATCGGCACGCCCGAGTCGTACGCCGCCGTGCGCGACGGACTGCCCGCGCCGTTCGCGTCGCTGCACGAGGTGCGGGCGTGATCGCGCGCGGGCGCGCGCCGTTGCGGCTGTCGTTCGCCGGCGGCGGCACGGACGTGTCGCCGTATCCCGAGCGCTTCGGCGGCGCGGTGCTCTCCGCAACGATCGACAAGTACGCGTACGCCTCCGTGCGGAAGCGCCGTGATGCGCGCGTCGTGATCACGTCGCTCGACTACGGGGTGGTGGCGAAGTACCCGCGCACACGTTTGCGGGCGGACGGCACGCTCGATCTCGTGAAGACCGTCGTGCGCAAGGCCGGTCCGCGCGGTGGGCTCGACCTCTTCCTCCATAGCGATGCGCCGCCGGGGACGGGTCTCGGCTCGTCGTCCACGATGGTCGTGGCGTTGCTCGGCGCGCTCGCGCAGCACGGTGAGAAACGGCGCGACAACTACGCGCTGGCGGAGAAGGCGTACACGATCGAGCGCGCGGACGCCGGTGTGCCGGGCGGCAAGCAGGATCAATACGCCGCGGTGTTCGGCGGGTTCAACTACATCGAGTTCGAGGCGGATGCGACCGTGGTGAATCCGCTGCGCGTCCCGCCGGACGTGGTGAACGAACTCGAGTACCGCATGCTTCTCTGTTACCTCGGACAGACGCGTGCGTCGTTCCAGATCATCGAGCGGCAGACGGCCGCGGTGGAGCGAGGCGAGTCCGATGTGATCGCCGCGATGCATGAACTCAAGAAGCATGCGGCGCAGATGAAGCAACTGCTCCTGCGCGGACGCCTCGACGACTTCGGCGAAATGCTGCACGACGCGTGGGATGCGAAGAAGCGCCTCGAACCGCGCATGAGCGCCGAGCGCATCGACGATCTGTACGCCGCGGCGCGCCGCGAAGGCGCTCTCGGCGGCAAGATGCCCGGCGCGGGCGGCGGCGGGTTCTTCTTCCTGCTCTGCCGCGCGGATCGCAAGCATCGCGTTGCGCAGGCGGTGCAGGCGCATGGCGGGCAAATCGTGCCGTGCCGCTTCGAACCGCGCGGTCTCATGACGTGGGTCTCGCCCCGCGCGTGAACGTTGCGCTGGTCGGGCCGGCGTATCCGCACCGCGGCGGCATCGCGCAGTTTCTCGCGATCCTCTACGAGCACCTCGCGCGCACGCACACTGCGTCGTTCTTCTCGTTCACACGGCAGTATCCGTCGTTTCTCTTTCCCGGCGAGACGCAGTTCGAGACGGGGGAGCCGGCGGTGCGCGTGCCCGCACGGCGTATGTTGGATTCGATCGGGCCGCTGTCGTGGGTGCGCACGGGTCGCGCCATCGCTGCGGCGGGCGCGGACGTCGCCGTGTTCAAGTGGTGGACGCCGTTCTTCGGGCCGTCGTTCGGGACCGTGGCGCGCGTGGCGCGGCGCGGCGGGCGCACGCGCATCGTGTTCATCTGCGACAACGCGATCCCGCACGAGCGCCGCATCGTCGACATGCCGTTCACGCGATATGCGTTCGACGCGGTGGACGGGTTCATCGTGATGTCCGAGGCCGTGCACGACGACTTGCGCTCGCTGCTCCCGCGCGCGCGGCACGACTCGATTCGCTTCGTCCCGCATCCCGTGTACGAGCAATTCGGCGCGCTGCCGTGCACGCGCGAAGAGGCGCGCGCGCGTCTCGGCATTCCCGCGGATCACCGCGTGCTGCTCGCGTTCGGATACATCCGCGCGTACAAGGGCCTGCACGTGTTGATCGATGCGATGCCGGCCGTGCGCGCGCAGAAGCCGACCACGTGCCTCATCGTCGGCGAGTTCTACGAGCCGCGCGAGCCGTACGACGAACACGTTCGACGCCTTGGCGTGAGCGATGCGGTGCGCTTCATGGATCACTATGTCCCGGACGGCGAGGTGGGTGTGTACTTCGCAGCGGCGGACGTGGTCGTGCTGCCGTATACATCCGCGACGCAGAGCGGCGTGGTGCAGGTGGCGTATGGATTCGGCCGGCCGGTCATCACGACGGCGGTGGGTGGGTTGCCGGAGGTGGTGCGCGACGGCGTGACGGGATTGCTTGTTCCGCCGGATGATCCGACCGCTCTCGCAGCCGCAGTCGAGCGCTTCTTTGCAGAGGGTGATCCCGCGCGTTGGGAGCGCGCCATCGCCTCGGAGCGGGCGCGCTACTCGTGGGATCCGCTCACGGAGGTGATCACAGCGCTCTAGCGTGCCGTTGGCTTGATGACGTGTGAACTATCGGTAGAGCTCCTTCACCCGACCCCACGTCGCAGCGACCACCGGAGTCGATGTACACAAGAGGCTACCGCCGTTCACCGTGCAGGTGCTGTTCTGGACCGACAGCGTCTCGACTGCACCGAGGCACTGGGAGTTCCGTCGTTCGCATCACGTCGCTCGTTGGGCCTACACGCCTCTCTTGCTCACCCTCACGCCGCCGTTCACCGTCTTGCACATGATCTCGCGACCGCCGGCTCCGATGCGGCCCTCGACGTGATGGCGCGTCATGCGTGACTCCGACAACGGAAAGTCCACCTCGATCGCCCCGTTCACGTTTTCGATCTCCAGGTCCGCATCGACGTTCTCCGGCAGGTGCAGGGTGACTCCGCCGTTCACTGTGTGGCATTCCATATCGCTGCTGAGCGAGTGCGACGCGACGGTCACCTCCACGCTACCGTTCACCGTGTGTGCGACCACGCCACCGCGTGTGTCGCACGACACCGACCCGTTCACCGAGTGGGCTTCGACGTCGGAGGCGCGCGCCCGCGAATCGATCGAGCCGTTCACCGTCCGCGCGCGCACGCGCACGCCATCGGGCACGCGAATGGTGAAGCGCACCTGCACGTCGTTGTTGCGGACGTTGGAAGTCATCGTTCCGTCCGCATTGCAATGGTTGCCGGGATAGAGCGCGCACACGGTGACGTTCCCGCCATCCTGCTTCACTTCGATCTGGACGGAGGCGGGGTCCGACTTCTTGCCGGTCTTCACCGCAACGACGTCCACGGCCGAACCAGCGGACGGCTCGATGTCGATGGAGCCGTTCACGCCGTTCACGGAGAACGTCTGGTTCGCCTCCATGGTGCCGGACCAGTGAAACTTCTCGGCTCGCGCCGGGTGCTCCTTTGCAGCTGCGAAGGGGGCGCTGAACGGCAGAACCGCGAGCAACGCGACGGTGAGCGAGCGCAGACGCATAAGTGGAACCTCCGAACATCAGGTGGACGCGGAAACCGAGGTGTCAGACGAACCCCTGCCCGAGCGGGTTGCACGCACCCTGCGTGTGGCGTACCGTGCTCATGCCCATGCCTCCTCTTTCGACCCGGCGCGTGCCGCGGAACGGCTTCGCGCTCTTCTGCGCTGTGCTCGCGCTGTACGCGTTGACCGCGAGCGGCACCATCGCCTCCAGTGACGGCACGACCATGTACCAGCTCGCGCGCAGCCTCGCGCACGATCACTCCATCGCGGTTCCGAGCGGCAACGCTCTTCCGGGACGTGACGGTCGCCTGTACGCGAAGGCGGGGATCGGGCAGGCGCTGTGCGCCGTGCCGTTCGTGTGGGCGGGCGATGCGCTCGGGCGCGTGGCGCCCGCGAAGAGCGAATTCGTTACGCGCGCAGTCGTGTCGACGATGATGCCGCTCATTGGAGCGCTCGGCGTGTGGGTGTTGTATGCGCTGCTCTCCGCGCTCGGATGCACGCGCCGCGGCGCGCTGTACGCGGCCGCTGCGTTCGCGATCGCCACGCCGCAGTGGGTGTACGCGAAGATGTTCCTCACCGAAGCGCTCACCACGTTGTGCCTGCTGCTCGGCGTGCTGGGTGTTGCGCGCGCGCGCGGCGGCGGCGCAGGGTGGCTCGTGCTCGCGGGCGCCGCGTTCGGATGGGCGCTCGTCACGAAGAGCGCGATGCTTGCGGCGGTCGCGCCGCTTCTCGCGTGGGGGGTGTGGGACGCGCGGCGCCGCCGCGCCGATCGCGCGCAGCGCTTCGTCGCGCTCCTCGCACCGGTGATCGTGTGCGCCGGAGTCGTCATGTGGTACAACGCCGCGCGCTTCGGCTCCGTATTCGCGAGCGGCTACGGCGCGGAGACGTCGGCATTAGGATTCTCCACGCCGATCCTCGTCGGACTCTACGGCCTGCTCCTTTCGTCGGGGAAGAGCGTGTTCCTCTACGCGCCGCTGCTCCTGCTTGCGATTCCCGGCGCGGCGCTCCTCTTGCGCCGACACACGCACGAGCGCGCGCTCATGCTCGCGATCGCCGCGATGTGGTGCATCAACCTGCCCGTGTACGCGTCGTTCATGTCGTGGGCGGGGGATGGGAGTTGGGGACCGCGCTACCTCGTGCCGTTCATCGGCGTCACGTTCATCCCGATTGCGTTGTATCTCAACGCGGCGCACGGTGCGCGGCACACGCTGGCGCGATGGCTCACCGCGCTCGGCGTGTTCGTGACGATCGGCGGTGTGGCGGTGTACTTCGGCGCGGTCATGCGCGAGGCGGGCGAGTACCCGTACACGCGCGACTTTCGCGACCCGCGTTTCCTGCAGGAGTCGCACTTCAATCCCGCGTTCTCGCCCGTGGCGGGGCACTGGCGCATGCTCCTGCGCAACGCAGGCGAGCATCTGCGTGGCGACATACCGCGCATCGCGACCGGCGCGTACGCGACCGACGCGCGCACGCCGCTCACGCAGGAGCAAGCGACGCAGCTTCTGCACGGACTCGACTTCTGGTGGTGCTATGCAATGTACGCGGGACTGCCGCGTGCGCCGCTCGCGCTGGCGTGTGTCGCGCTGCTCGCATGCGCCGCGTTCGCGTGGAAGGCCGCGCTCCCGTGACGCAGGTCGCAGCGATCGTGCTCAACTGGAACGCGCACGCCGCCACGGCGCGATGTCTCGCGAGCGTGCTCACGTCCGAGTGGCCCGCCCTCCGCGTGTACTGCGTGGACAACGGATCGACAGATGGATCGATGGACGTGCTGCCGCCGCAATTCCCGAGCGTGACGTTCATCCCCACGGGCGCAAATCTCATGTACGCGGGCGGCAACAATGCGGGCATGGAGCGCGCGCTCGCGGACGGCGCCGACTACGTGCTCGTGATCAACAACGACACGACCGTCGCGCCCGACATGATCGCGCAACTCGTGCGCGCGCTCGACGAGACGCCGAACGCCGGCTTCGCCAGCCCGAAGATCTACTACATGGATCGCCCCGACGTCGTGTGGTCCGCCGGCGGCGGCGTGAACATGTGGCTCGGGCGGACGTGGCACGACGGACTGAGACAGAAGGACGGCCCCGCGTTCGCCGATCGGCGAGATGTCGGCTATCTCACCGGCTGTGCTATCATGGCGCGCCGCTGCGTGCTGGAGCAGATCGGATTGCTCGACACATCGTACGTGCTGTACGCGGAGGATGCGGACTGGTGCTTGCGCGCGCGCCGCGCGGGATGGCGTCTCCTGTTCGTGCCGGACGCGCACATGTGGCACGAGGTGTCCCTGTCGTCGGGCGGCGCGCAGAGCCCGTCGAAGGTCTACCACAAGGTGCGCAGCAACTTTCGACTGTTCCGCCGGTACGCGAAGCCCTATCACTGGCTCACGATTCCGTTCGCCGTCGGCGCAGAGGCCTGCGTGTACGCGGTGCGTGCGCTCGCCGGCGGCAACGCGCGCGCCGTGGGTGCGCTTGCGCGCGGACTGCGCGATGCGCTCACGCATCGCGCGCCCTAACACAGAGGAGATCACATGCGAGTGCTGCTGACCGGCGGAGCCGGTTTCCTCGGATCCCATCTCTGCGATCATCTGCTCGCGGAAGGGCACGAGGTGATCTGCATGGACAACTTGATCACCGGGACCGTGGACAACATCGCGCACATTCGCAGCCCCAAGTTCACGTTCGTGCAGTACGACGTGACGAACTACATCTACGTCGACGGGGCGGTGGACGCGGTGATGCACTTCGCGTCGCCCGCGAGTCCGGTGGATTACCTCAAGTGGCCGATCCAAACGCTGAAAGTGGGCGCGCTCGGCACACACAAAGCGCTCGGTCTGGCGAAAGCGAAGGGCGCACGCTTCTTGATCGCGTCCACCTCCGAGGTGTACGGCGACCCGCTCGTGCACCCGCAGCCCGAGAGCTACTGGGGCAACGTCAACC
>CAZEPH010000143.1:0-6806 GCA_964514075.1 uncultured bacterium
GGACGCCATGCGCGGTTCATCCGGAACGTCGCGAGGATCTTCTGCCCGAAACCGATCGTGGGCCGCATGCTGTACGGCTCGACCCGCCCGACGCCGCGCACGAGCGCGCTCGTGAAGTAGCTCTGCGACACGTCGCACTGCGCCGCGCTGCCCACGACGCTGCCGCCGCCCAGACCGTTCATCGCTTGCACGAGGTATCCCGGCAGCGCGGAGACGGTGACGCTGAACACGGGGTATCCCGTGTTCGCCAGGCTGATCGCACCGGTCCACAAGCGGCCGTCGCCGACGACCGTGTTCCAGTTCAAGGGCGCAGCGATCGTGGCGCCGGCGCACCGCAAGATCTGGTTCCCCCCGGCCGGATTGTAGAAGTCCGTGAGGATCGCCGTCTGTCCCTGACAGATCTTGTTCTGCAGCGCGGCATCGTAGACCTGCGGCGTGGGGGTCAGTTGCCGCGCGAACACGATCAGGTCCCACTGCTGCGTGAGCTTCGAGTTGAAGTCCGCCGCGGACACCGCGGTCACGAGCAATCCGATGTTCCCGCTCGCCGCCTCCTGCGTCACGGCGTCGCGATACGACGAGAGACCGCTGCGCGATCCATCCTCGTAGTACAAGCACCGCGGCACGCCGTCGGGACGCAGCCGGTGAATCTCCGTGCGCACGAGATTCGTGCCGAGCACGAGCGGCGACGCCACGTCGGTGGCGAAGCCGTTCACGAACACGCGTTGCGTCCGCACGCCGAACGCCCGCCACAGACCCGCGCGCTCGCCTTTGTACGGCAGCGGAATGCGAACGAAGTCCCAGCTCTTGCCGTGACCGCGCTCCACGCTCGGGTCATCCAGATCCACCAGGTTCCCCGCCGGTGTTTCCACGATGAGTCGCAGATCGCAGTTGCTGAATCCGACGCCCCATTCGCGGCCGAGCACGATCGTGAGGCGCTGATCGGCGCCGCAGACCTGCGTCGCGATCGGCATCGTGGAGACTTGCAACGGCGGCA
The DNA here is from genome assembly GCA_964514075.1 of uncultured bacterium. Taxonomy (GTDB): domain Bacteria; phylum Eisenbacteria; class RBG-16-71-46; order CAZEPH01; family CAZEPH01; genus CAZEPH01. The sequence goes on from CAZEPH010000143.1 coordinate 995, forward strand.
TCGCGAGCACGGGATCGGAGGACAGCGCTTCGTCGAACATCGATGCCATCGCGTCGACGAAGAACTTCTGCAGGTCGATGCCGTTGCCGTCCAGGTCGGGATCGGCGAGGAGAATGCCGCCGTGGCTTTCGCACAGCTGGCGCAGGTTGCCCTCCTCGGAATCGCCGAAGTCCGAGCCGTACCCGATGGCGCAGATCTGCGTCTCCGGCGGAATGTCTAAGTCGGCGATCAGCGGCGCGGTGTTCTCCTTGCCGTCCGACAGGATCAAGATCGCTTTGTGATCGTTCGATCCTGCATCGAGGACGGCTTGCGCCAGATTCACGCCGGCCCCGATGGACGTCGCGCCGCACGCGCCGACGTCGTTCACCACCGTTTGAAACGGCGTGTCGGGATCGCCGACGTCTGCGACGAGCGTCGAAGCGCTGAGGAGGGACGCGAGACCGGCGTCGTCCAGCGCGTCGGTGGCGGCGCTCGAAAACGTGACGAGTCCGACCTTATTGTCCGCGGCGCCCGGATTGTCGCGAATCAACTGCCCGAGCATCTCGATCGCGGACTTCGCGTTGTTCATCTTGCACGGGTTGCCGTCGTCGTCCGCGAGGCAGTCGTCGTCGTTGTCGGAGCAGTCGTCGTCCATGCTGCCCGACTTGTCCATCACGACCACGAGATCGGTGGATTGCAGCCGCTCCCAATCCCGAGCGAGCACGTCCAGCATCTTGTGCCCCATCCAGAACGCGGGATCCCGCGCCGTGTTGCGCATCGGGCCGATGTCGTTGCACGCATTCGTCTGGTCGCCGCACGAAGAGGCGCCGCCCGCGTCCGCGCCGCCGCAGTGAAACGAGCCGTGCCAACTGCATTCGAGCCACGCGCCGACCTCGCCGAACGACGTGAACTGATCCAGGCTCGTGTGCCCGCTCCCATCGGCGACGCCGATTCCCGCGACGGTGAGACTGCCGGGGATGTCGTTGCACTCGTCGCACACCGCACCGGCCGCACGCGTCACAGCGGAGGGACCGTCTGTTTCATCGAGGCAGTGCGTGTAGGCATCGCTCGTCGTCTCGTCATCTCCCGGGACGAGCGAGTTTTGATTCGCCTCCCACACGTCCAGACGATCGGCCACGCCGCCCGTCGAGCGCGCGAGATCGAAGTCCAGGATGAACTGCCGATGGAACGCGACGAACGCATTTCCGTACGCCACCCAGTCGGGATCGTCGTAGGGGCCGATGCAGAACGGATTCGGCAGGGAATTCCGGCAGTGCCAATTCCAGTGTTCGCCGACGACGTACTGTACGTCCGCGCCGCTCGTCGCAATGCCTCCCGCCAGCGGCGTGCTGCCGCCGCCGCACGACCAGAACTGTGGATTGTTCGCGACGGTGTTCATGACGTACCACCAGCAGAAGTGCGCGCCGGCGGGGATTGCAGTCAGAGAGAGTGCGAGCAACACGAGGAGCAGCGAGCGAACGCTCGTCCGGAAAGTCGTGCGCATATCCGGCTCTCCTTTCACCCAAGAGGGGTCAGGGGAAGGGTCGGCCCGAATGAATCCTGCGTGCGCTTGCGTCGTGCGGGTACAGCGCAGGCCTATGCGGGCCGGGGAGCACGGCGGGCAGACTGCGCTCGCTCAGCGGAGCAAGGCAAGGAGAATCACCGGCCGCAAGCCCGGCGACGCTACCGCCCCGCGGGTTCCTTGAGCGGATCGCCGAAGATCGGCTTACCCGCGAGCGCCGTCGCCGCACCGAAGACGAGGAGCGCGGCGATGAGCGTCATCGGCAAGAGCGCGCAGCCCGCGTACCACGCGGAGAAGTCGAGCGTCGCCACCCCGGAGCTCATGATCAGCGAGACGAACGCGGCGGTGGTCCCGGCCAGCAGACCGACGCGCATGAGCAGAAAGACGACGCCCGCCGTGGAGATCGACGCCGACAGCACGGCGATCGGCCATCCCATGTCCGGCGCGATCGACACCGCGCTCACGGCGACGGTCGTCACGATGGCCACGATCATCGCGGGCCACGTGCGCCGCATCAGCAATCGCAAGAGCAGCACGTACACCAGCGTGCCGAGCGCGGACAGCACGCAGATCGAGCCGCCGTACGCAAAGCCGCACGCCGCCAGCGACAGGCTCGACGCGGAGACGAACATGTTGCCCGTCGCGAGCATCGGCGCCTTCACCCATCCCTGCTGCGCCGCGAGGTGTTGCGCGACGCCGATGAGCGTCATGATTGCGACGCCTGCCGCGCCGCCGATCAGCACGTCGCGTCCCACGAGAGGATCGCGTCCGCGACCCGACAGCATGCGCGTCCACGACACCAGAATGCGCGGCCACAACCGCCGCACGTACGGTTCGAGCGCGAGGTACGCGAACCACATCGACACCGCGTGAATGAGCGCGTGGCCGAACGCGCGGCCGTCCACCCACCCCGAGATCAGCGAGAGCAGACCGTTCTCCGCGAGCCGCGCGGGGAACGCGTTCTCGAGCAGGTTCATGATGAACACGAACACGGCGATGCGTGTGGCGCCCTTGCGGTCGCCGCGCCCGAGCAGGATGTTGCGCCGCGCAAAGTAGACCGACGCAACGAACGGCAGCAGCGTGAATATGAGGAACGAGAGCCAGTCCATCGCCGAATCGCGCGCGGGCGCCTGGAAGTTAACCGGCGAGAGCGACGATCCCCAGTCGTGCACGATCGCGAAGTGGACGAGACGCCCGCGCGACGCGCCGGCTTGCACGGTGATCTTTTCGTTGCTCGCCCACGGCAGCGTGCCGGTCCATGCGGCGGCGCTGTCGCACGTCGCCGGCGCGGGCTGCGCGAGCGGCGCGGGCGCGAACGTCGCCATGTCGAGACCGGCCGCGTCGAAGAGCGTCTTCCACTCCGGCACGCCGCCGGGCGCGGCGGGAATCGAATCGGGCGGGATCGCTTGCAAACCCACGAGACGGCCCGCGGGATCGAGCAGCACCGTCGCCTGGCCGGCCGCGAGCAGAGGAGGATCGTTCACGCCCGTGATCTCGCTGTGGATGTTCGGAGAGCGGAGAGCGGTGGGACTCCATCGCCGCCAGAAGAACGCGGCGCCGCGCGCTTGCATCTTCTCGGCTTTGTCGCTCCGGAGATGTTCGAGATGTTTCGCGTTGAGATCGAAGCCTTCCGCCGTGTGCGCGGGTGTCGTTGCGAACGCGTGCGTCTTCGCGAGGACGTCGGTGGCGCGCACGCTCAGCACTTCGGTCGGCAGCGTGAGTTGTTTCAGGTCGCGTCCGATGAGTCCCGCCCACAACGCAAGGCTCGCGATGCCCACGACCGCACACGCCACCGCCACGAGCGACGACATTGTGCCGCGATCCTTTGCGTTCGCGACCAACTCGGGCGACGGCATCTCCCCCGCGGCGAGAGCGGCCGCGAGCGGATCGCCGCCCGGCAGACCACCGAGCACCGCGTACGCCGACGGCGGCCGCTGCTCCGGATCCTTCTCCAAGCACCGCATCACCACGCGCTCGACCGCCGGATCCAGATCGCGCACCAGCGACGACGGCGTCGTGAGCGTCGCGGACTCGTGCAGTTGCCGCAGCTCCTGGACGTTCGCCGTGTTGAACACGCGCTTGCCCGTGAACACCTCGTACAGCACCAGGCCCAGCGCGTAGATGTCGCTGCGCACCGAGACCTGGCCCGCGGTGATTTGCTCCGGCGCCATGTACGCCGGCGTGCCCGCCGTGCCGCCGTCGCGCGAGAGTTCGTCGGCGAGACCCGCGAGACCGAAGTCCGTGATGCGCGCGCGGCCGCGGCCATCGATCATGATGTTCGCCGGCTTCAGATCGCGATGCAGCATGCCCGCCTCGTGCGCCGCAGCGAGCCCGAGACAAATCTGCCGCGCGATCTCGATCGCCTTGTCCGGCGACGGGCGTCCCATGCGGCGGAGCACCGACGCGAGGTCTTCGCCGTCGATGTACTCCATCGAGAGGAAGACGTGGCCGTCCGCTTCGCCGATGTCGTACACGCGGCACACGTTCGGATGCGCGATCTGCCGCGCCACGCGGACCTCCGTGCGGAAGCGCGCGAGATCCGACGCATTGCGCGCCACCGACTCGGGGAGGAATTTCAGCGCGACCGACTGTCCCAGTTCGAGGTCGTCGGCGCGATAGACTTCGCCCATGCCTCCGCGGCCGAGGAGAGCGACGATGCGGTAGCGCGCGCCGAGTTTGGTGCCGGGTTCGAAGCGGCCGTGGATGCTGGTGGCACTCGGCGTGGGTGGTGGTGGAGGCGCGGGCGCGGAGGTCTTCGTGATGTCGGCCGACGCGAGGTTCTGCGCGGCGGCGGCGCCGCACGCGGGGCAGAACTTCGTGCCGTCCTCGAGAGCGTGGGCGCACTGTGTGCAGAAGGGCATGTCGGCTCGGACTTCCTGGGGTGATACGGGTACTTACCACCGCTCCGGAAGTGGAGGCGGGGCTCCTCGCAGCTCGGCGGTGGAATCTACCATGTCGCCCGCGGCAAGAGCGAGGCGCGCGTGCAGCGTGCCCGACCAATTGCGGTGGAGCGTCGCGCCGGTGCGCCTGAATCTGCTTCCGCGACCGCGGACCGCGTCAATGGCTGCGGTCTTCGAGACCGAAGCGCAGGAGCGCTCCCGACCAGAACTGGAGCGAGCGCTACACCGCCTCGCTCACGCTGGTGAACGTGAAGTTCGCCGCTCGCACAGCGGGCACCAGCATCGATCCCGCGCGCGCCGGGGCGGTCATCGCCTCGATGTTGCTCAGCATCACCGCGGGGCTTTCGTTGAAGCGGAAATTGCGGACGGGTCCGACCACGGCGCCGTTCTCGATGAGCCACACGCCGTCCCGCGTGAGGCCGGTGAGTTGCATCGTCTGGGGATTCACGGAGCGGATGTACCAGAAGTTCGTTACGAGGAGGCCGCGTGTGGTGTCGCGGATCAGCGAGTCCAGGGTCTCGGTGCCGCCGTCCATCACGATGCTCGTCGGAGGCGCCGTCGGCGCGACGCCGGCCTTGGACGCCCAGTAGCGATCGTACGCGAGCGTGCGCAGCACGCCGCGCTCGATCCATGTCACGGGCGCCGTGGCGATACCGGGTTCGCCACCGCCGAACCCGCCGCCTGCCCACGGTGCGCCGGGGTTTCGCACGTCGAGAGGGTCCGAGCGGAGCGTGACGCGGTCGTGGAAGACCTTCTCGCCCACGAGCGTGCCGCCGCCTTTCTTCGAGAAGTACGACCGGCCTTCCTCCGCGGCGCGCGCGGAGAGGGCGATCCCCAGACTGAACCCCATGAGACCGGCCACGGCCGCCGGCTCGAGGATCACCGTGTAGTCGCCGGGTTCGAGCGTGCGCGGTTGCGCGGAGTCGCGGCCCTTGGCGAGAGCGCGCGCGGCGAGCGCCGCGGGATCGATGTCCGAGAGACGATGCGATGACTCCTCCGCCCAGCCGGAGCCGGTTCCATCGGCGGTGCGCACGGTGGCGCTGAAGGACGCGTTGGTGGCGCGGTGGCAGCCGAACACGCCTGCGGTGTTCGCGATGGCGGAGACGAACGCTCCGGTCGAGTAGAAGCCGGCGCTGGTCAGCTGCGCGCCTGCGGCGGGTTCGATCGCGGCGCGGACGCCGGGGACGCGGTCCGCCGCGGTGGAGAGGGCCGTCGGCTCGTCCCACGCGGGAATCGCGAGGTACGTCTGCGGCGGAAGAGGGCCGACGTACTCGGGGTCCGGCGGCAGGACCGCGGCCAGTTCCTTCGCGCGCGCCGCGGCGCGTTCGAGCGCGGGGGCGCTCGTCTCGTTCAACGAGACGCGGCCGGTGCGCGACTCGTGCGTGACGCTTACCACGACGTTCACCGTGTC
>CAZEPH010000144.1:0-6803 GCA_964514075.1 uncultured bacterium
CTCGCCGACATGGACGAAATGGTGCGCGAGGGCGTGTCGTCGTTCAAGTTGTTCATGGCGTATCCCGGCGTGTTCATGGTGGACGATGCGACGATCTTCAAAGCGCTGCGCCGCACGGGGGACAACGGCGGGCTCATTTGCATGCATGCCGAGAACGGCGGCGTGATCGACGTGCTCGTGCAAGAAGCGCTCGCGCAGAAGCACACCGCACCGAAGTACCACGCGCTCACGCGGCCCACTCGCGCGGAGGGCGAGGCGACGGGCCGCGCGATCGCGCTTGCGGAAATGGCCGGCGTCCCCATCTACATCGTGCACCTGTCGTGCGCCGACGCACTGCAGAAGGTGAAGGAAGCGCGCGATCGCGGTCTGCCCGCGTTTGCGGAAACGTGCCCGCAGTACTTGTTCCTCTCGTACGACAACTATGAGGAGCCCGGCTTCGACGGCGCGAAGTACGTCATGTCGCCGCCGCTGCGCGAGAAGTGGAATCAGAACGAATTGTGGACGGGTCTCGCGCACAACGATCTGCAAGTCGTCTCCACGGATCACTGCCCGTTTTGCATGAAGACTGGCTTCGCGGGCTTGCCCGTGCAGAAGGAACTCGGCAAGGACGACTTCTCGAAAATCCCCAACGGCGCGCCGGGTGTAGAGACGCGTCTCATGTTGCTCCATGACGGTGGCGTTCGCACAGGCCGCATGAACCTGCACCGCTTCGTGGAGGTGACGAGCACGACGCCCGCGAAGATGTTCGGACTCTTCCCGCGCAAAGGAACGATCGCTGTAGGATCCGACGGCGATCTCGTGATCTTCGACCCGGAGAAACGCGTGCGCCTGTCGCACGCGACGTTGCACCAGCGTGTGGACTACACGCCGTACGAGGGACGCGAGGTGGTGGGCGCACCGGAGACGGTGCTGGTACGCGGCACGGCGATCGTCGACAAGGGCGAGTGGCGCGGAGCCAAGGGGAGCGGACGATTCCTCAAGCGCGGGAGCCCGCTGCTGTAGGACATCATTCACTCCGCCGAGACACGATGTCGCAAGTAGGCGACCATGAGTGACTGATCGGTCAATAATGACCGGATGGTCATATTTGTGTTGACGTGTACCACGGCAACCCCGTACGGTGCATTTGGGAGTTGTGCATTTCGGACGACGATTCATCCCCGTCATCGAAGGACGTCGTGAATCGCAGGATGGATTGGTCCTCACCCGAAGACCTTGCATCAGCTCACACCTGCGCGGCGCGGTGGCTACCGGCTGCGGCCCATGCCGGAATCGTGATGGCCGGCGTCGTACTGTGGACGTCGATGCAGGACCGCGTCCGTGCGCACGCGCGGCCGTCCATGCGGAGTCACAAGCGTATGCAGATTCGAATTCTCACACCCATGCAAGGGCCGATTCACCACGGACCGAGTGGGCCTCCGTACTTTTCGGATTGGCGCAGAACAGCGAAGAGTTGGTGCGGCAGTCGGACAGCGTGCACGCGCAATCACGACGTGAGACGTCGCGCACGCGGGCCGAATGGGAATCGACTCGCACCGAACTGGTCCTACAGTGCGACTCGATGGAGCGGATGTTCTCTTGGATCGGCGAGCAGAATCGGGTTGCCGACACGCCCGGCGACTGGCTGTTGTTCCACGCCACGCAACGGGCGCAAGCCGCAGAGCGCGCTCGGGTATCTACCCTCGCGACTCACTGGCGCACGCTCGTGACAGCCGCGGTAAGGGGCGACGGGACGGAGCGACGTATGAACGAAACGACCGCTGTCACGGAAGATCGCAAGCTCGGTCGTCGAGAATCGCGTCGACGCACAACGCGCGCGGAGCTCATTCGTGCTGGACGCGATCTCTTCAGCCGACACGGACTCTATGACGCCCGTATCGAGGATCTCGCGGAAACGGCGGGAATCGCGAAGGGCACGGTTTACCTGTATTTCCGCGGGAAGGACGATCTCGTCCACGCCGTCCTTGAGCACGGCCTCGATCTTCTGAGTACACACGTACGTCGCGCGGCGACGGGCGGGAAGAACGTGCACGACGTCGCTCGTGCGGTGGCGTGTGCCCACGTATCGTTCTTTCGTGAGCACCCCGACTGGATGCTGATCTTCCACCAGGCGCGTGGAATGTTGAAGTTTCATCGAGAGGAGTGGCTGCCGTTGCGCGGCCCGCTGCACCGTCACATTGAACTGATCGCAGAGTTGCTGGGCAATTCGCCCCCGCGAATCCCGGTGAAGGATCGACGTGCGATCGCACTTGTCCTGTTCGGAATGGTCTCCGGTGTGTGTTCAGTATCCGCTACCCTGTCCGTGGATACGACGACACACGCGTGGTCTCCTCTTCTGAGCGGATGTCTGGAGGAGGCCATCTATGGACTCACCACGTTCGTCTCACCCCATCCCGCGTCTAGGCGGCGAGGCAGTATCCCTCGCCGATGGGGGCGCAGTTCCGACGCTGCGAGGCGCGACTCCCACCGCTAGCCGGACGTGTCAGCTCCGCGCGCTCTGGCGCACGGTGCGATCGAGCGATCACCGCCTGCTCATGCTGGATTACGACGGTACGATTGCGGCCTTTCGCGTCCACCGGATGAGCGCTCGTCCCACACCGTTCATGTTGTTCGTGTTGCGCGAGTTGTCCGAGAGGCCCCACACGACGCTCGCCGTCGTCTCCGGCCGGCGCATCGTGGAGTTGCGTCACCTTCTTGGCGGATTGCCCGCTCACTACGTCGGAGAGTATGGATGGGAGACCCTGACCCGCGACGATGTATATCGTCAACACGCGATCGGTCCGGCGGTCGCGGTGAAACTTGAGCGCGCGGACCGAGCCATGCGTGCGGCGGGATGGGAGCAGGCGATCGAGCGGAAGCGGTGTTCGGTCGTACTTCACTCGCGTGGCCTGTCCGCGCGCGAGTCGCAGACGATGATGGCGCAGGCGCAGGCCTCGTGGAGCCGCTTGGAGTCTGACGAACTGAGCCTTGAACGATTCGACGGGGGCATCGAGTTGCGCGCGTCGCGACGAAACAAGGGCACTGCCGTCGCCGATCTCTTGCAAGATCTGCCGGATGGCTCCCTACCGATCTACATCGGCGATGATGTGGGCGACGAGATGGCGTTCGCCCGCGTCCGCGACCGCGGCGTCACGATTCGCGTGGGTCGCGACGCGCGCAAATCGTTCGCGACGTGGCGTCTGCGCGATCCAGACGACGTGGCGGCACTCCTCCACCATTGGACGCGATACTCAGCACGGGCCGCAACGTCCAAGGGCGGCACTGCGACATGATCAGGTCCGTCCGTCACACCGCCGATGCGATCGCGACCATGACGCCCATGGACCTGGGCGTCGCGAGGAACTCGCAACGGGGAGAAGAAACGGCGGTGCTCGTCGACCTGTCGGCGAGCAATGCGTCCGACCCCGGTCAGCTGGAAAGAGCCACAGTTGCGGTCGAACGCGAGTTCCTCGGGATCGCCCCCGGTGATGTCGTGGGATTCGAGCCGTTCATCCGATACGACACCCTTCAGGCCTCCGGGAATGACTTCACGGTCGTTCCGCGCATGCTCGATCGCGACTCCATCGTGCGTGATTTCAGATGAGGCCGTGGATGGATGAGTTACGCAGCGTAGCTCGCCGGGCGGCCATTCGCACGCGACAGCGCGCACGCGAACCGGAGCGCACAACGCGCGCCACGCTGGTGTCCTGGGCACGCACGACGCTTCGCGTCCCACTGATCATCGTGTCGAACCGCGAACCCTACGCGCACGCCTCCAGCGATGCGACACGATGGACGCGCAGCGTTGGCGGGTTGGCGGTTGCGCTGGACGCTGTCGCGCAGGCAACGGGCGCAACGTGGATCGCACATGGCAGCGCCGCCGGTGATCGCGCCGCCGTGGACGAGCACGACCACGTCGCGTGCCCACCGGATCGCCCGTCCTACACACTCCGGCGCGTCTGGCTGAGCGACCGCGATCATGCGCTCTACTACGCGGGGTTCGCGAACAGCGGACTCTGGCCGCTCTGTCACATCGCGTACGTGCGACCGCGATTCCGCCGCGAGGAGTGGGAGCGATACGTAGACGTGAACAAGCGATTCGCACAGGCCATCGTCGAGGAGGCACCGGAGGGTCCGGCACTCGTCTTTCTACAGGACTATCACCTTGCCCTCGCCGCGCGCTTCGTCAAGGCCCTGCGCCCCGACCTGCGCGTAGCTCTCTTCTGGCACATTCCCTGGCCGAACGCAGAGGTCTTTCGTCGGCTGCCGTGGGGAGCGCAGATCCTTGACGGAATGCTCGCGAATGACGTCGTTGGATTCCATATTCGTTTTCACGCGATGAACTTCCTGCAATCGGTCGCGGACAAGATGGAAGCGCGCGTGGACATGGAACGCCTGACCGTCACACGGGATGGTCACTGTACGCACGTGCGGGACGCACCGATCGGCGTCGATGCGGACGAACTATCTGCCTCCGCCGAAGGCATCGGTCGCCGATCGGTGACGAGCCCGATTGTCGACTTGCTCGGGCAGGTGCCGCCGAAACTCGGCATCGGCATCGACCGAATGGACTACACAAAGGGGATCCCTGAGCGTTTCCGAGCGATTGACCGCCTATTCGAAACGCATCCCGAGTGGCTGGGTAGGTTCCGCTTCCTGCAAATCGCCGTCCCCTCACGAATCGAGTTGGAGGATTATCGGCAGATCGCGGCGCGCGTTCGCAAACTCGCGCGTTCGATCAACGAGAAGTTCGCGTCGAAGACCGCTGCGCCGCCCATCGTTCTGCTCGAGGAAAACGTGGACTTCCGCGACTTGCTGCTGCTGTACGCCGCGGCAGACGTGTGCATGGTGACCTCGCTTCATGACGGTATGAACCTCGTCGCCAAGGAGTATGTCGCGGCGCGTCCAGACCTGCACGGCGCCTTGATCCTGTCCCCCTTCACCGGCGCCGCCCGCGAGTTGTCTGGTGCGTGGATCGTCTCGCCTTTCGATCGGGATGGTCTCGCCGATGCGCTGCATGGTGCGTTAAGCGAGGACGAACGGGAGAGCGTCATTCGCATGCGATCGATGCGCGCTGTGGTTCTGCGACACACTGTTTTCGATTGGGCCATGGACATGTTGGGAAGCCTCCTCGCGGTCCCCAAGCAGTGGTCGAGCGGGAATGTGGAACACGGAACGGTGATTGGCGCAGCCAGGCTGTAGAAGGGAGCCAGTATGTGGGCGGATGGAGCAGTCGGTGCAAGCATAGTTGTGGATCGATTACAGTCCCTCGGTGAGACGGCCGTTCGCGGAGTAATCGGATGCGGCCTCGCAGCGACCATCATCGCGGGGACATGGATCCTGGCGCGCGTACTTGCGTGGTGCGTACGCACGGTGCTTCGGCGTATGCGCTACAACTCCGCAGCGCATCGGATCTGGGGCGAGGGTGCATGGGGAGGGGGTGAACCCGCGGCCGCGGCCGGCGTGTTCACGTATTGGGCGGTGATGACGGCCGGCGTGGTGGGCGCATTCGATGTGTTGGGGATTCCCTTGAGCCGCTCGTTGATGGAGCGTTTCACCGACGTCCTCCCGCGCATCGCCACCGCGGCGATTCTCCTCTCCGTTGGATTCATCCTCGCCATCGCCCTGGGTGCGTTCACACGGCGCTTCTTCGAGACATCAGGACTATCCGGCGGACGCGTGCGCGGCAGCATTGTCACGGCGCTTTTCACGTTCTTCGCGGTGCTCCTCTCACTCGAACAGCTCGGACTCGCGGTGCAGTTCGTCATGAGTGTCGGCGTCGTACTCGCCGCCACCGTCGGTTTGGGGATCTCTCTCGCGTTCGGAGTTGGGTGCCGCGACTTGGCTCGCGATCTCGTCGTCGAGTATCTCCGCTCTATTGAGGACAAAGACGATCGGCCCACATCATGACGACGGCCGTGGATCCCGCGCTTTCCATCGACGGCGCGGTGTACGTCGTGCGCCCTGCGTACGTGGAGGCGACATCGCTCGACGAGTTGCTGCATGCAATCCTCTCCGTCGGCGACGAATCGCTCTTCTACCACACTCAAATGCCGCGGCTGCGGCCGCCGCCTCTCGATCGTGACGTCGCCGTAGACGATATCAGCGCATGGGTGCGCGGCGTCGTGCAAGACGGAGAAACGGCTGAACGTGTCGCGTTCGCCGTCTCCGGGGCTACTCCTCGAATGGACGAACTGCGCACCGAGTTGTCCCGCGTCCTGTCGGATCTCCCAGAGTCCGTGCGCCGGCGCCGTGATGCGCCGGAAGGGGGAGAGTTCTCCTTCCTCACCTATGATCGCGTTGCGATTTCTCGCGTGATTACAGCGCAGTCGGAGAGTGCCCTCGTCGAGCAACTCCTCCAGGCGGATGATCTCGTGTGGTTTCACCACCTCGTCGAGCGACCCTGGCTTCTCCCGGCCGAGCCCTCTCTGGGGACGATGTTACGAAGTCTGAACGAGGAGACGCTCGCGGCCGTCTGCGATGCGAGTATCCGAGGGGGAACGTGCATTGCGAGCGTGCGTCGCCACGCGTCAACGCTCTGGCGCCGCTCGCAACTCCGGAGGCGGATCCTCGTTTCGATCGAGGCGGAACGGCAGCAACGTGAGATGGACGAACGTGCCGTTGTCACGCGGTTGGCACGGCGGCTCGCGCGCCGGACACGACGGGGAGAACTCGCGTGACTCTTGTCGGCGAACAGCAGTCACTTCTCGAAGGGTACCGTGCGATTCTCGGGGAAGCCTCGATTCGGTTGCTCGAGTCGCTTGCCCGACGCCTCAAAGGGCGCCGCATCGTGATGGTGAACTCGACCGCCAGCGGTGGCGGTG
>CAZEPH010000145.1:0-6764 GCA_964514075.1 uncultured bacterium
TCATCGGCGGCCTCACGTGTGCGACCGTGCTCACGCTCGTCGTAATCCCCGTCGTGTACGCGGTGATGAATCGCCGCGCGCCCACCGCCGCCGCATGAACCTCTCGCGCCTCAGCCTGCGGTATCCGATCACGGCGACGATGGCGCTCGTGTCCATCGCCGCGATCGGTGCGATCTCCACGCCGCGTCTGCCGCTCGCGTTTCTCCCCGAGGTGGACTTCCCCGGCCTCGAGATCGTGATCCCGTACCCGAACGCGCTCCCCGCACAGGTGGAAGAGGAGATCACGCGCCCCGCGGAGGAAGCGCTCGCCACGATGTCGCGCGTGCGGCGCATCTCGTCGTCGTCGTCCGCAAACGCCGCGAACATCAGCGTGCAGTTCGATTGGGGCGTGGACGTGGAGCCGCTGCGCGCGGAGGCGCGCGAGAAGCTGGATCGCATCCGCGATCAACTCCCCGCGGACGTCGAGCACATTCAAGTGAACTCGTTCCGCTCGTCGGACATCCCCGTACTCGAGTGCCGCATCTCCGCGACGCGCGATCTCTCGCACGCGTACGAATTGCTCGACCGCCACGTCGCCGATCCCCTGCGGCGCGTCCCCGGCGTCGCGAAGGTGGAGCTCTTCGGCGTGGATCGCCCCGAGGTGCAGATCAACTTCCGGCTCGATGCGCTCGAGCGGCACGGCGTTGGCGCCAACGCGATCATCGCGCGTCTCGACGCAGCGAACCGCAGCGTCGGCGCAGGCCAACTGCACGGCGGCGACGAAAGCCGTCCCGTGCGTGTCGTGAACGAGTTCCGGACGCTCAACGACTTCCGCACGTTTCCTGTCAACGCGCGCGGGCTCACGCTCGGCGACGTGGCGTCGATCGACTACCGCGAGCCGGAGTTGGATTACGGACGCCACCTGGATCGCGCGCGCGCGATCGGCCTCAACGTCATCAAGGAATCTGGCGCAAACACCGTCGACGTGGTGCAGCGCGCACGGCGCGCACTGGAGGAGATCGCGCGCGATCCCGAGATGCGCGGCGTCCAAGTGCTCACGTTCACCGATCAAGCCGAGGAGATCACCAACTCGCTGCGCGGATTGCTCGAAGCCGGCGTGATCGGCGCGGTCCTCTCGGTCGTCGTGCTCTGTGTGTTCCTGCGCAGCATGACATCCACGCTCGTCGTCGCTACCGCGATTCCCTTTTCGCTCGTGGCGGCGTGCGCGTTGCTCTACTTCACCGGCAGCTCGCTCAACATCCTCTCGATGATGGGGCTCATGCTCGCGGTCGGCATGCTGGTCGACAACGCGGTGGTGGTGCTGGAAGCGATCTACCGGCACACGCAAGACGGCATGCGCCCGCTGCGTGCAGCCCTGGTCGGCGCACGTGAAGTGCTTCCCGCGGTCGTGTGCGCCACGGGCACGTCGATCATCGTGTTCCTGCCGCTGGTGCTGAGTGGCCGCACGGAGATCACCACGTGGATCGGCGAGATTGGGCGCACGATCATCTTTACGCTCACGTGCTCGCTGTTGCTCTCGATCACGGCGATCCCGCTTGCGATGGGACGCATCGTGCGTCTCGGCTCCGTGCAGGAGCCGGAGTGGCAACGCCGCCTCGCGGGCGTCTACCGCCGCGTGCTGGAGTGGACGCTCGCACACAAGCCCGCCACGCTCGCGATCGCGTTCGGCGTGGTCCTCACGGCCGTGGCCGCCTTCATCCCGGTGGACAAGAGCAGCTTCAGCGGCGCGCAGGTCCAGGCGGTGGGGATGTCCTGGCAGTTCGCGGACAACGTGAATTACCGCGAGGTCGAACGCTACGTGCGCCACATGGAGGACTGGATTCTCGCGCGCAAGGAGCGCCTGCACGCGAAGTCGACGTACTCGTACTTCACGCACAACTTCGCGTTCACGCGCGTGTATCTCGCCAAAGGGTATGCGGACGACGAGGGCGCGAAAGCCCTGCGCGACACCCTGCGCGCGCAGATGCCGCAGCTGCCCGGAGTGACGCTCACGCTCGAAGGCGCCGGCAACCAGAACGCCGGTCCGTCGCAGATCGGCGTGAACGTGTTCGGCGATCCCGGCCCGCGTCTCGACGATCTCGCAGGCGACGTGCGGCGCCGGTTGTCCTTAGTCGCCGGCTTGAGCGACGTGCACGTCGATCGCGGCAAGGGCAACGAGGAGCTCACCGTCGTCGTGCGGCGCGACGAGGCCGCGCAGCACGGCCTCAGCACGGGCGACGTGGCCGGCGCGGTCGCGCTGTTCTTCCGCGGCCGCCCGCTCGCCCGTTTCCGCGGGCCCGACGGCGAAGTGGAAGTGGTCGCGCGCCTCGCCGAGAGCGATCGCCAGAGCCTCGCGCGCTTCCGCACGCTCACCCTCACCGGACGCGACGGGCAGACCGTGCCGCTTTCCGCCGTCGCTGATTTCCAGTCGTCCGTCACGCCCACTGCGATCGAGCGCCAGCAACGCAAGTCCGTCGTCTCCGTCATCGCGAACTACGACAGCAAGCAAGCGGGCCGCGTGCGCGAAGCCGTGCGGCGTGAGATGAACGGCATGAGCCTGCCCGCGGGCTACACGTGGTCGTTCGGCCAAGCCTTCGAGGAAGAGAACGCGACGCAGAAGGAAATGCTCGTGAACTTGGTGCTCGCGCTCCTGCTCGTGTATTTGGTCATGGCCGCTCTTTTCGAGTCGTTACTGCATCCGTTCGCGATCATGCTCGCGCTGCCATTCGCGTTCGTGGGCATCGCGTGGATGTGCCTGCTCACGGGATCACCGTTCAATCTCATGTCGCAGATCGGGCTGCTCATCTTGATCGGCATCGTCGTGAACAACGGCATCGTTCTCATTCACCGTGTGCATCAACTGCGCGCGACGGGCGTGGAGCGGCGCGATGCGGTTCTCGGCGCGGCGCGCGACCGGCTGCGTCCCATTCTCATGACCACGCTCACGACGATTCTCGGTCTGCTCCCGCTGGCCGTGGGGCAGAACCGCGTGGGAGACGTAATGTACTTCCCGCTCGCGCGCACGGTGATCGGCGGACTGGCCGCATCGACGGTGCTCACACTCGTCCTCGTGCCGTGTTTGTACACGCTGCTCGAGGACGGCGCGCGGATGGTGGCGCGCGTGTGGCGACACGGTCCGCGCAGCGCTCCCGCTACGCCGCTTGCGATCCCTCTCGTCCCGTTGTCGCGAGGCGCAACGCGCTCTGAATCTGCTCCAGCGTAAACGGCTTCGCGATCACGGCATCCGCGCCGGCGTCGTGCACCTGCGCCGGTGTCACGCTGTCGCCCCATCCCGTGACGAAGGCGATGATGACGCGCTCGTCCATGTCGCGCACGGCGGCGGCCAGTTGCCATCCCGACATGCCGGGCATTCCAAGGTCGCTCAGTAGCACGTCGAACGCGCCCGGCGTCCACGAGGCGAGCACCTGTTCGCCCGTCTCGAACACGGTCGCCGTGTGACCCAGCCCGGTCACCATCTCGCCGAGGAGATCGCGCAGCGCGGGCTCGTCGTCGACCAGTGCGACGCGCAGCGCGCGGGACGCGCGTGTGTCGTCGGCTGCATGTGCGGCGTGCTGCGTGTCGGCACCGGACGCGCCGGTTGCGTACGGCAGGCGCACGTCGACGCACGTGCCGCGTCCTTCCTCACTCGAGACGCTGATCGTGCCGCCGTGCCGCTGCACGATGCCGTACGCGACGGACAGGCCGAGACCGGTCCCACTGGCGCCCTTGGTCGTGAAGAACGGATCGAAGATACGCGCAAGCGTTTCGGGACTCATCCCCGTGCCCGTATCGCGTACCGTCACCACCACCTGACCGCTCCGGTCCACGGCGGACTGCAGCGTGATGACACCGCCGTGCGGCAGCGCGTCCACCGCGTTGAGCAGCACGTTCGTGAACACTTCGCGTAGCTCGCTGCTGCGTCCCGTGACGCACGCGTCCACCGGAGAGTCCACCGTGACGGCGATGGAGCGTCCCGTCGCTTGCGCTTCCGCCTCCCAGCGTGGCCGCGTGAACTCCACCGCGTCCCGCAACACGCGCTCGATGTCCACGCGTTCTTCCGCCGGGCCGTCCGTCTGGCTGAAGCGGCGGAGACGGCGCACCGTTTCCGCGCCGTCGTGACACGCCCGCTCGATCACACCGATGGCTTTGAGCGTGTCTTCGACGCTGACCGTGCCTTTGTCCGCGCGCATCCGGAGAATCTGTGCGCGGCCCAGGATTGCACCGAGCAGGTTGTTGAAGTCGTGTGCGACGCCGGCGGCGATCTCGCCCGCCATGCGCAGACGTTCCGAACGTTCGAGGTGTTCGCGCGTGCTGCGCACTTCGCCGAACGCGTGTTCCACGCGTTCGCTCAACTCCGACGCGAGCAGCGCGGACGAGAGGTGCGATGCCAAGCCTGCGGCGATCTCTTCCTGCGCGCCGCTGATGCGCCCTTCCTCGCGCGCGCCGAGGAGCAGCACGGCGAAGCGTCCCTCGCGCACGGAGAGCGGCACGAGCACTAGCTCGGCAATGCCTCCCGCGACCATCGCGCGCGAAGTCGTTCCGGTGGACGACGCGCAACCGATGCGGCGTGGCGTGTCACCTGCTTCGCGCGCGACGCGCGTGAGAAGAGGATCCAGCGGCTCGCCCGTGCGCAACGATCCCCACCCCTTCGCCGGATCCGTTTGCGTGATGCGCAACGGGCCATCCGTCTCGGACTCGATCGCGAGCGCCACGCCGTCGAGCGCGATGATCTCGCGCAGTTGCCCCGCCACGAGAGCGAACACGCTCGCCGGATCGTGCGACGCGCGCGCGCCGCGCGCGATCGCCACGACCGCGTGTGCCGTCGCGCGCAGCGCCTCCGCCTCCGCGTGCGCCCGCGCGCGCGACTCCTGCAGCGCGGCGGCCATCGTGTTGAGGGACTCGGCAAGGTCGCCGAGTTCATCGGGGTTGGTGACGGGCAACCGCCGGTCGAGCCGTCCGCCCGCGATCTCGCGCGCGAGCGTGGCCGCGTCGCGCAGCGGACGCACCACGATGCGCACCAGGCCCATCGACGCGCCCGTCCCAAACAGCAGGGCGAAAATGAGGATGATCGCGCCTGCCACACGTGCGCCGTTGACCGCCCTCATCATGCGATCCGTCGAGAGCACGACACGCACGTAGCCCACCGTACGCGGCGGCGGCGCGGCGCCGCTCGATCGACCGAGTCCGAACATCTCCTGCGCCTGTCCCTCGGCGGAGGCACGATCCACCTCCACGCGGCGAATCGGTTCGATGATCTCCCACACTTCGGTCTGTCCCAACGTACTCCAGCGCTCGAGGCGCGTCGTCGTACCGTGAGATTGCTGCATCCAGCCAGGGAGCTCGCGCCACAGGTCGCTTTCCGCGGAGATCGCCATGAGCGGGCGCGCCACGCCCGCCTCGTACACGGCGATGCCGCGCACGTCCTCCTGCAGCGCCGCGTGCGTCACCTCGTTCAAGAGGCGCGTGCGATCTGCCACCACGACGGGCGTGACCAGCTCCTTCGCGAGCGCCATCGCCAGCACGCGCCCGCGATTCTGCAGCTCATCGAATAGCCACGCGCGCGTTGCCACCAGCAGCAGCGCGAAGAATCCGACCCACGCGATCATCACCCCGCCGACCAAGAGAAGCGCGACGCGTCCGCGCAGTCCGCGCGCGTATCGGGCGAAGATGGGATGTGTCATCGCACGATCTCCGCTTCCAGAACGCGTGACGCGCGTGCGATCCCGATCGCGCGGCCTGTCGACTCGTTGAACACGAGGCGCGTCTTGCGCGCCGGGACGATCGGAATGTCCTCCGCTGCATCGCCGTTCAACACACGCCGCGCCATGTCGGCCGCCTGTACGCCGACGGCGTAATAGTCTGGGGCGATCGCCAGGAGAGCGCCGCCGCGCACCAGCGACTCGCTGAAGGCGAGGAGTGGCTTGCGCGTTTCCACGCACAGTTGCACGAGAAAACGAAACGGTTCGGGCTGTGCAAGGGCGGGATCGGGCGGGAGCCACAGCGCGTCGACGCTGTTGATGCACCGCAGCGCGTACGTCGAGACATCCGCTTCGCGCGGCACGGGACAGTCCACGATGCGAATGCCCACGTCCGCGGCGGCCGCGACGGCGGAACGTACGTACGCTGCGCTGACAGCGCTCGTGTGCACGAGCGCGACGCGCCGTACGTGCGGGACCGTTTGCTTGAGCGCGAGCATCTCGCTGCGCGGGCCGACGGCATACGTTACACCCGTCACGCCGGGGCCTGTGAGCGCACTCTTCTCTGGATCCTGCACCAAGCAGAACACGAGCGGCGTCCGCGGCAAGCGTGCGCGTGCGAACTCCGCCGCGCGCGGTCCGATGGCCACGACGAGCGTCGCACGCGCGGCGAACACCTGCCGCGCCACGTCCGACGGCGAGGATTCGTCGAGCGACAACTCTACGAAGGAGGTGCGCAAGACGCTGCGGCACCCCTGGGCGGCTGCATCGTAGGCTGGGATGCAGCTCGACTTCAGGATGACGGTCACGGCAAGCGCGGACCGGGGCGCGGCTGCGCCAACGCACAGCCACACCGCGGCCAAAGCGTGCATCCGCCAGCGGTGAGAGCTCGTCATATTCCATATAGAGATATCGGCAGCGGCGGGACCGTGGTTGACTCGTCGTTCGTCGAAAGAGACCGTGCAGGATGCACGATGTCTGTGTAAAATCCCGCGCCTGTAGCTGAATCAGCCGATCACTCAGGAGAGGAGTCTGCCCCAATGGCGTTCGTCGTGGCCGAGCCGTGCATCAAGTGCAAGTACACGGACT
>CAZEPH010000146.1:0-6745 GCA_964514075.1 uncultured bacterium
ACACGAAGCGCATCGCGGAAACCGTGCGCAGTTTGCTGGCCTTTGCGCGCGGAACGCAGACGGAGCGGCGGGCAGTGGACCTGAGCGCCGTCGCGGCCTCCGCGGTGGCTCTCGTCGAGCAACCCTTCGCCCGTCACGGCGTGCAGATGGCCACCATCTGTCTGGGCGATCTCCCGCCCGTGCGCGCGAACGCCGACGAACTCGAGCAGGTCTTCGTGAACCTGCTGACGAACGCGCGTGACGCCATGCCGGATGGCGGCACGATCACGGTGCGGACGATGCGCGCCGGCCAGGGTGTCGCCGCGGAAATCGAAGACTCGGGAACGGGGATTGCGGACGAGGTCATCGACCGGCTCTTTGAGCCGTTCGTCACCACGAAGGATATTGGCAAGGGAACGGGCCTCGGTCTCTCCGTGAGCTACGGCATCGTGCGGGCGCACGGTGGGGACATCGAGGTGAAGAGCCGCGCAGGCGAGGGCACGCTGTTTCGCGTGCTTCTCCCGGCGGCCGAGGGGAAGCCATGAAGCGACGAGAAGGCACCGTCCTCGTGATCGACGACGAGGAGGACATGGCGGAAAGCGTGGGCGTTGTCCTGCGTGCGGCCGGGCATCGGGCCGTGGTGGAGACGGATCCGCGCCATGCGGCGGCTCAGGTCGACAGCGAGCGGCCGGACGTCGTCGTGACCGACCTGCGCATGCCCGGCGTGACGGGTCTGCAGCTTCTGGACGAACTGCAGGCCGCACATCCGGAGACGCCGGTCATCGTCATCACCGGCTATGCGTCCATCGACTCCGCGGTCGAGGCGATGCGCCGCGGCGCCGCCGACTACATCGCCAAGCCGTTCTCGAACGACGAACTCCTCCTGCGTATCGACAAGGCGTTGGAGTGGGCGCACATCACGGCGGAGAATCGCCTGCTGCGGGAACAGGCCGGCGCCGCGCCGGACGGCGACCAGATCATCGGCGAAAGCAAGGCCATCGCGGACATCCTCTCACTCGTGAACAAGGTCGCCGTCACGGACGCGCGCGTGCTTCTCACGGGTGAAAGCGGCACAGGGAAGGAACTCATCGCGCGTACTCTGCACCGGCGCAGCCAGCGCGCGCAGGCTCCGTTCTTCGCGGTCAATTGTGGGGCGCTGCACGAGGGCCTGCTCGAATCGGAACTGTTCGGACATGAACGCGGAGCGTTCACGGGGGCGGTGGGTGTGAAGAAGGGCATCTTCGAGGTGGCCGACGGCGGCACGCTGTTCTTGGACGAGATCTCCGAGACGTCGCTTCCCTTCCAAACGAAACTGCTGCGTGTCCTGGAAGAGAGCGAGTTCCTGCGTGTCGGGGGAACGGCGACTCACTCCGTCGATGTGCGCATCATTGCCTCGAGCAATCGCGACCCGCGTCAGTGCGTGGCCGAAGGCCGCCTGCGCGAGGACCTCTACTACCGTCTGAGCGTCGTCCGCATTCACTTGCCGCCGCTGCGCGAGCGCGGCGAGGACGTACAGCCGTTGGCGGACCACTTTCTGCGCGTGTACAGCGCGCACATCAAGAAGCGCGTGCGCGGGATTCACCCCGACGCGCTGGCCGCTCTTCGAGCGTACGCGTGGCCGGGCAACATCCGCGAGCTGGTGAACGTGATCGAGCGCGGCGTGATCATGGCGGAGGATGGCGCAGACCTCATGCTCGATGATCTTCCATCGGACATGATCGCACCGCAGGCGGATCCGGTGTCGCCACGCGAAGAGGTCCGGGATGCGGAACGCGCGCTCATCGTGCGCATGCTGCGCGAGTGCAACGGCAACCGCAGTCGCGCAGCGCAACGTCTGGGCATCGGCCGACGCACGCTGTACGACAAAATGGCGCGTCTGGGGATCTCGCAGGCCGGCGATCGCTGAGCCGTCCCGCACACACGCGTGCCGCACACCTGCGCGAAAACCTGCACGAAATCGGCGCGTGCGGCACACGGTTCCGTCTCGACGGGCGTTGGCAAGTGCTTTGCACGTCCCCCCAGCGTCGCTCTTCCAGGCAGAGGCGACGAGTTGTCATTTCACCGAGGGGGAAGGCCATGAAAGGCATCGGTTGGTTAGTAGGCCTGGCGGTCCTCGGCGCGATCTTGTGTGTCATCGTTCCCGGCGTCATCACGTCACCGACGGCGCAAACACAGGGAATCGTGGGGTCGGCGCACGATGGGTCGCCCTACGACGCGGAGCAGCAGATTTGCTCTCACTGCCACACGCCCCACAACGCGGACATCAGTGTGATCGATGCTCCGTTGTGGAACCACGAGGTCACGACGAAGACGTTCATGACCTACACGAGCAGCACGTTGAACGCGGTCGTCGGTCAGCCGGACGGATCATCCAAGCTGTGCTTGTCGTGCCACGACGGAACCGTCGCGGTGGACAGCTACGGCGGCGAGCACGGTAACTTCTTCCTCACGGGAGAGGACGCCGTCGGCGCCGGTCCAAACGATCTGAAGGACGACCACCCGGTGTCGTTCGTGTACGACTCGAACCTGGCGTCACAGGACGGGAGCTTGTTCGACCCGTCCAGCAAGAGTGTGACGATTGGCTCGGGGGCGTGGACGAAGACCGGGACGATCAGCAACGTCATGCTGATCGGTGGAAAGGTGCAGTGCAGTTCCTGCCACGACGTGCACAACGACTACGTCGCGGCCGACAACAGCGATCCTCTGCTCAAGGTATCGAAGACGCAGAGCGCGCTCTGCCTGTCCTGCCACAACAAGTAGCGCCACTCCGCAGCCCCGGTGACTGTACGCCGGGGCTGCGTGTGTCCGCCTCACCGTGCGGACATCCATACAGTGCGCCGCACAGAGTGTGCGGTCACCCGCACGTTGTGCCGCACACCGCATCGGAGCGCCCTGTGGCAGACGGATTGCTGCTTCCTCCTGGGCGGGAGGGGGCTCACCGATGGGACACACCGCAGTCGTGAGACACATCGCCGGACGATGGGGCGCCCGTGCATCCATTCTCCTGCTGGCGCTTCTCTGCGCGGGGGCCGCGCGATCATCGAAGTCGCAGTACGTCTTCTACCCGGCGCCGCCGGAGGCGCCACGGTTGCAGTTTCTCACGCGACTCACCAGCGCCGCCGACGTCGGCAAGAAGCAGAGCGCGTTCTCTCGGTTCATCGTCGGTCGCGAACGCACGGAGAACGAGCGCATCGCACGGTCCTACGGGGTGGCGATCGCGAACGGCCGCGTCTACGCGGTGGACACACGGCGCGCCGGATACGGCGTCTTCGACATCGCGCAGCGCGATTTTCACTTTGTCGGAGGCCGCGGCGGCGGACGCTTCTCGAAGCCGATCAACATCGCCGTCGACACCGACGGCACGAAGTTCATCACCGACACCGGGCGCAATCAGGTGCTCGTGTTCGACGACAACGATGACTTCGTGCGCGCCATCGGACGCGATGGCCAGTTCAAGCCGAGCGGCGTGGCCGTGGTCGGCGATCGCTTGTACGTGTCCGACGTGGAGCATCACAACATCCACATCGTGGACAAGAAGACGGGCAAGACGCTCCGCACCTTCGGCAAGGTCGGACCGAAGAATGGCGAGTTCTGGTTCCCGACGAACGTGACGCTCGGACCGAGGAACACGCTCTACGTCACCGACACCGGCAACTACCGCGTGCAGGTGTTCGATCTGGATGGGACCTACCGCACATCGTACGGATCTATCGGGACGAGCTTGGGGCAGTTCGCGCGCCCCAAGGGTGTGGCCGTGGACCGCGACGGACGTGCGTATGTCGTCGACGCCGCCTTCGAGAACGTGCAGCTATTCGATCCGACGGGGAAATTGCTCTTGTTCTTCGGCCAGCCGGGCGGCTCGCCCGAAGACATCAACATGCCGACGGGGATCGCACTGGACTACGCGAGTGCCGCCGCGTTTCAGCGATACGCCGCGAGCGGGTTCGCGATCGAGTACGTCGTTGCGGTCGGCAGTCAGTACGGCCCGAACATGGTTACGCTGTACGGCTTCGGGTCGATGAAGCCGACCCGTTCCGCGAGATAGCGGGCCGTGGCACGCCGCACCGCGTGGTGCGCGCTGTGCGCCGCAAGCGCGTTCGTCGCACTCGTATCGGGGTGTGCCGCCCCGGCGCGTGACAGCGTGCTGCGCTTCTTTTTCGACGGCGTCCCCGCGCCGCGTACAGCAGCGCCGCGTGACACGGTGACGCGGCGTGCGGCAGCCGATACGACAGCGCCCGCCGCGCCGGTCTGGTCCGAACATCCCCCGTATGCCGAGCGCGAGTGCGGGGCGTGTCACGAACAGACGGCGTCGAACCGTATCGATCGTACCAGCGCGTTGTGCTTCACGTGTCACGACGGTGCGGCGTTCGCCGGCGCGGTCGTGCACGCGCCCGTCGCCTCGGGTGACTGCGTGCTGTGTCACTCGCCTCACTCCAGTCAGAATCCCACGTTGCTGCGCCAGCCTGTGCCTCGCCTCTGCGGCGAGTGCCACACCGACGGCCAGCACGTTCAGGAGATGCTCGCCGAGAAGGCCTCATGTACGGATTGCCACGCACCGCACATCTCCGGAGCGGAACACTTGCTCAAGTCGTAGCGTGTGTGTGCGTGCTGTGGTGTTCAGCCGGACGCGCACAGACGACGGCGCCTCTGCGCCTGCACGGCCTCGACGCCACGCTGGCGTTTCGCGGCTCGCACGACGAGCAGCGCAGCCGACTGCTCTCCGGAGCGAGTGCGGTGTCGCAATCGCGGCCCGTGTTCGAGCAGGAGCTCTTCGTCGTGACGCACAGCTCCGTGTATCACCCGAATCTCCTCTCCATCGATGCGGGCGGCGGCGTGACGTTCGTGCAGGAACGATACGAGGCGCCGGACGGGCGCGTCACCGCGCAGAGCCGCTTCTGGAGCGCTCTCGCCCGCGCGACGCTCCTGGGTCAGAAGCCGTTTCCTGCCTCCGCCTGGTACGAACGAACACGGCGCGCTGTCCCGCTCACGTCGACGGAGCGCTTTTTCATCACCGAGTCCCGCGCGGGCGCGCGCGCGTCGCTCCTCCAGCCGATCACGCCGGTGCCCGTGCAGGTGGAGGCACAGCGTCACGTGCAAGACGGCAGCGGATTCGGTGAGAGGTCGAGAGAAGACGTCCGCAGCGTGACGCTGCGTGCGTCGCGGGTGTTCTCGACGCGCGGGTCAGCGTCGCTCCAGTACGATGCGCGTGAGCAGACGTCGCTCAGCGAGAGCCCGCGTCGCGCCGCGCGCAGCCTGAGTCGCGTCACCCACAGCGCCGACGGCATGCTCGCTCAGACATTCGGCAGGCGGGGTCGCGTCGATGCGCAACTCACCGGGTCTTGGTACAGGCAACAGGACGCGCCGCGGAGGGAGATCACGCGTGTGGTCCCAGAGATCCGGTGGCGTCCGTCGCCGCAACTCACAATGACCGGGCGGTACCGGCGCGACCTCATGCAGGTGGACCAGCGACGCGTCACCCGCACAGAGGTGGAAGGAATCGCCTCGCATCAGTTGTATCTCAGCCTCACGTCGCGCGTGGAAGGGCACACGAACGCGAGCCGGGGAGTGGACGTCTTCGAAGAGCGCACGGGCGGCGGAGTGCAGCTCGCATACAGGAAGCGCACGATCTTCGGAAGCGTCGGCGCGAGTTACGTCGGCGCATATGAACTCAACGATCGGCGTTCGAGCGGGGGCAGTGCGCCGGTGGTGGGAGAGAGCATCACGTTGCGCGGACTCGCCGGCGAGGAACTGCGCGGGGACGATGTCGTTGCGGGCAGCGTGGAGGTGTGGAATGCGGAGCGGACGCGCCGGTACACGGAAGGAATCGACTACCGGCTGACCGTCAGTGGGCGGCGCACGCGCATCGATCGCGTGCCGACGGGGAGCATTCCAGACGGCGAGCCGCTCGTCGTAGACTACGTGATCGCACTTGCGGGCACGTTTCGCTTCCAGGCCGTCGACCACACGTACAGCGCCTCGGCGTCGTGGCGCAGCGCGGTCACCGTGTACGCTCGATACCGCCACGCGCCACGCCGTCTGCTGGCCGGCCGTGCGCCGCAACCGCTCAACTCTGCCGACGATGAATCGTACGGCGTCCAGTGGAGCCTGCCTCTGCCGCTCGATCACATCGAGGTCGAAGGGACCGCGGAGATGGAGCATCACGCGGAAGACCTCGCGCCCTTCGATCGGCGCAGCGCGACCGCATCCGTGCACATCGCGCCGCTCACACAGGTGTCGCTCACGGCGAACGCGGAGCGCGTCGTCATCGACAACACCCGATCAGTCGAAGACATCGACCTCTGGGCGGGATCGCTCGTGGCCGACGCCGGCGTTGGCGCCCGGTTGCGCGTCTCCGCGGAAGCGCGCGGCGAGCAGGATACGGGGAGCAGCGTCGAGCGCCGCGTGCGGAGCGTGACGGCGCGCGGCGTGTGGACCCTGCGTCAACTCACGATGGAAGCGGGATGGGTGCTGGCAAACGAGCGCTACGGCGTGACGGATCGCACCCGGTTGGCGGTACGCGCGGAAGTGCGCCGAGTGTTCGCGCGATGAAGGCGCGACGGACGCTTGTCGCCCTTCTGCTCGTCCCGGCGAGCGCGTGGGGTGCGAGTGCGCCGCTCGTGTGGCCGTCGCCGCCGGACACGGCGCGCGTCGCGTACGTCGGGTCGATCGCGCAGCCGGCCGACTACGGCGTGACGCCCCGATTCGTGGACCGCCTCCGACGGTGGGTGACGGGCGACGCTCCCGTCCGGCTCGTGCGACCGATGGC
>CAZEPH010000147.1:0-6664 GCA_964514075.1 uncultured bacterium
CACATTCAGCACGGCCGTCGACAGCGTGTTTCCCAGTTGGCCGACATTCGTGCAGGCGTTCGGCGAGAGTCAGTGCTACTGGTCGATCCCCTTCCTGTCGTACAAGTTGGCAGCGGAGGAAGCGTGGCTTGCGCGGACGCGAGTCTGGGGCGGATCCTGCGCTGGCTTTGCGCTATCGAGTATCCTGCACTTCTCGTCGCCCGCCCTTCTGCGCGCAGCGTGGCCGGGCATGCCTACCACTCCCGACTTGTTCTCCGCCCCGCTGGGAGACTCCGCGCGCGGCGTCATCAATGGACTCTGGACGGCGATGCTCGGTAGTCAACACGACGCATATCGCGCGACGGCATTCGACCAGATCAGTCCGACTGCGACGATGGTACAACTCCGCACGCTCTTTGCTCAGGACGCGCCGACCCTCGGCTACTTGTATATGGCAAACCAAAACGGTGGAGGCGGCGCGCACGCGGTTGTTCCCTTTGCGGTAGAACAGGACCCGCTCGTGCGGAAGAACTGGTTGATTCGCGTGTACGACAACAACGCGCCGGCCGTCGCGCAAACAGTGTCCGTCGACACGACAGTCTCAGGCGGTGGCGCGTGGTCCTACAGCGGGTTGTCCGGGTGGGGCGGGAATCAGGGGCTCTTCATCGAAGACACTGCCGCGAACTTTCTCCCGCCGCCGCTGCCGGAATTCGCCGCAAGCCGGGGAGCGGAGGCGACGCCGCCAGACGCCGCTCGCACGTTTCTCGCGCCGGCCGATCGCGTGCGTGTGTTCCCCTCCTCGCGAGGCGACGCGAGCGTGAGCGACGGTCTAGGCGGCATCATCGGATTCGCGGGCAACACGATCGTCCGCAACTTGCCCGGCGCGCACGCGATCGTCGAACCGATGGGGGACGGCCCTCCGCAAGGTTACGATCTCCCCGCAGGCGCGTATGAGGTGACGGTTGCGGCAGGCGCTGATCCGCACCGCCGCCTGACGGTGGTCACGGATTCCCTCATCTGGACGGTGATTCGTCCGCTGGCGGACGCGGCCGTTGCGGATCGCGTGTTCGTCGGGGGCGGCGTGTCCGTGAAGGGCGTTGCGGGCGCGGCCTCATATGACTTGCGCGCCACTGCGCCGTACGCCGCGGAGGATCGCCGGTGGACGTTGCGCGGACTGTCTCTCGGCGGCGCCGATTCCGTGCACCTGCAGGTGACGGGTGACTTCGGGCTGCGTGTGGTCAACACCGGAAGCGCGCATACATACGACTTGATCGCGGAGAGATCCACCGTCGACGGTCCGGCCGACTTTCGCCATGCAGGCATCGCACTCCCCGCCGGCGCCGTTCACGAGGTGCGCGCGACATGGAGCGCGCTCGCAGGTTCGACTGTCGCCGTGCTGCAGGATGCCGGTAACGATGGGGTATTCGAAGACACGCTTCACGTCGACGATGACGGTGTCACGTCGGTGCGGACGCCCGACGCACCCGGCGGCACTTCGCTGCGGGCGCGCTTCACGCCCGTTGGGTTTTCCCACGTGACGCGCACTGCAACGTTCCGCGTGGAGACGTCCGCTCCCGCGAGCGTCGCGTTCCGGGTCTTCGACGTACACGGCCGTGCGGTCTCGGAACACGAGGGCGAAGCCTTCCCGACAGGAACGCATTCCCTCGTTTGGTCCGCAACGAATCGTCGCGGTGAACCGTTGCCTGCGGGCGTGTATGCGGTGCGCTACGTGCTGCGATCGACAGTGGGCAGCGACACAGTGAGCGGAGCCGTGCGGATGGTCGTCGTTCCAACGCGGTGACACGCGGAAACCGGTGACCTCGGGGACGCGTCGATTCCCTCCGACTTGCGTCAGCGCGTCTCGAAGCCCAGACAGGCCGGGCGGCGCGGCCACGGCACGTAGCTCCTTGCTTGCTCCGTCGCGTCCTCCACGCTCACGTCGTCCGCGTGCGGCACCAGCGTGAGACGCGGCGCGCGCGACGGCACCGTCTCGAAGGCAACGTCGTCGATCCAGGCTTCGCCCGGGCCGAGCAGGATCGCGCCGAAAGAAATGCCCGCGCTTCCGGGCGGCACATCGAAGATGATCTCGCGCTTCGTCCAATCCGTCGTTCCGACAAGCGGAGAGTCTGCCGCGCAGTCGAGACTGAGGTTCACGCCGTCACCATCGGCCTTCACCCAGGGAAGTGCGAACTCTTCCACTGCGTGCGTGCGCATGTATATCGTCAGGCGAACGCATCGACCCGCGTATTCGTCGGCGCGGATGCTCTGTCCAAGCCACACCGACGAACCAGGTCCGCCCCTGCCCCACAGGTGGGCGCTCGCATCTCCGGATCGCTTCGTGTACCGGTCCACCTCCGCGCCGACCAACCATCCGTTCCTCGAGGACGACCACTGCGACGGCAGATACTCCACTTCATCGTTGGTCGGGCCGATGAGGTCGGCGGCTCGCGGGGCCGCCGCCGCCATGCGTGGTGCTGAATCGCGCGACGCCCACCGAAGCGTCCAGTTCAGCGCGGCTGCGAACTGGGCGTTGTACTCGCTCTCGCTCGTTGCGACCGCCAGCGTCGTGTCCGCATGGAAGGCAGGCGTGCCGTCTTCGTTCACAACGTCCTCGGATCGTGCGCCGGTCGCCATGTCATTCGCGACCATCACGAAGTAGTGCCGCACGAGAGGCTCGTCGTCGCGTCGGGCGGAAATGAGCGCCCCGCGTCCCTCGTGTTGCAGCGTCGCCGCGATGGACGGCAGCTCCGACTGCGGATCGAAGAGGAACGCGACATGCTTCGCCGCGACGTGCGGTTGCGCGGGGCGCAGCCACTCGCCGCTGCCGTACAGATCGACCCACACCGTCGTATCGCGCCCCACTGGATTGCCCATCGGCCTGTAGGTTTCACGCATGCGCTGCCGCGGCCGCTGGATGGACGTGGCGATCATTCGCCGCGCAAGCATGCCGAGCAGACGGCGCTCTCCGGTCTGATGCGGGCGATACGCACCAAACGTCCGCAGGTCGATGAGCACGCCCGACGCCGACGCGATGTCGCGCGCAAGACGGCGTGTCTCCGGTGACCAGCCGGGATACTCCATTCCGCTCGTGTCGGGCCCGACGACGAGCGTTCTGTCGTCGTGCCAGCGGGAGCGGAGGGGAAGCGGGGGCGGCGTCTCGGACGGCCGTTGCTCGCGATGCGGATACGGGAGCGCGCGTGAGCCGAGTGTCTCGCGGACGCGTTGAAGGATCTCGGGAGAGGTCAGACGCGGATGTTCCGTGTCGGCGGAGCGAAGCGGCGAAGCGTCTTCCCGGGACTCGCCGCGAGCGATGCAGGCGGAAAGCAGCAGCATGACGGCAGCACACGCGGACCAGGGTCGCGCGCGGAACGTGCGGACAAAGCCGGCTGTGCGGTCAGGGCCTTCGATCACGACGGTGCGATCATGACGCGTGCCGTTGCGGCCCGCAAGGTGCGCACCGGCGGGCGATCAAACCGCGATGGGTTCTGTCCGTCGCTTCGCGGAGACGGCGTTAACTCAAGTATCCACGAGCGACCGCCGGACCGATCGTCGGCCCGTGACCCGGCGATTGGTGTGCGTGCGCTGAGGACCCGTGCGCCTACGTCTCCGGATCGTAGAAGCGGACGTCCCGCATCGGGTAGTGGCGGCGGTTGCCCGTCCAGAGCCGCAAGCCTGCCGTGCTCGCGGCCGCCGCAATCAATGCGTCGGCGATTTCCACGCCGTGCGTGCGCGCGAACGACGCGAGGTATGCGCCGGCGTGACGCCCGGCGCGTGCATCCAAGACGACCTCGCCGCGGGCCCGGAGGAACGCCTCGGTGTGCGGCTCCTCCCCGCGACGCACACCCGCGTAGATCTCCGCCCAGGACACTGCAGTGCAGTACGTCGGGACGCCCGATCGCTCCAGAGCGCGCAGCGCGGCAACGACTGCGCGGCGACCTCTCAATACGTCGATGATGACGTCGGAGTCCAACAGGACTCCGTTCAGCGCTTCAGGCTGCTTCGCGGTCGCGTACTGCGCCGCAGGCTTCTCACGTACGCGCCCGTGTCGGGCAGATCCCTTCGACCCCGCCATATCCCCTCCACCGCGGTGAGCGTGCGTTCCCTCTCGTCCACCGCCGCCTCCCCAAATGCGCGATGCAGCGTCTCGCGCACGAGATCCGACACCGTGCGCCCCTGGCGCTTTGCGAGTGTCCGGAGGCGCGCATGAAGTCGCGCATCGAGAAACAACTGCGTGCGTACCATGCGGTGTATGTACACCGTGCTCCAAGTGGTCGTCAAGAACGCTTTGACCTCGTTCGAGCAGATCCTATGCTTGCGGCCTGTCTGTCTTGTCGGCACGTCGTTCCAGAGAACATGACGCGATGCTTGATGCACCCGCCGTTCTCGTCACGCGCGATCCCGCGACCGGCCGAAGTCGGCCGCACGCCGGTGTCGCCAGCGAGCGACGTGCATGCCGCGGTCGCACGCGCCACGACGGGCACTGTGATCCTCGATCGCACGGGCTCAATGGAGGCCACTGGAGAGGACACTATCGGTGGGTTCATGCCTTCGTGGCGCAAGGACGTCCCCGTGCTGACGCGCGAGACGTTCGCCCCTCGCGGACCCGACGCCGTTCTTCGATGCGACGAGGCACAGAAGCGGAAGATCGGGTTCAACTGGAGTAACCGGACGCAGAGTGAGCCCCGCTATCGCGCCGAGCGGTACAGTGCCTTGATCCGTCCCCACGTCGTCGCGTCCACCGGGCTGGAGGATGCGTTGACGTCGAGACGCACGAGATGCGTATCGATCGCCACCAAGGGAAGGACGTCCCGGGTCGTCTCCCCGAGGCGCTCGCCCAAGGGACCACGCACCTCCGCCTCCACGCGGTCCCCCACGTCGGCGACGAAGTTGTCGCCGTCGTAGTCGACGAACGAGATCGCGAAGATCCCGAAATCGGACCCCGTGAACGTGTACTGCTGGACGTCGCTCGAGTCATCGCTGTGGATGAGTTGCGCAGTGGACGTTGTCAGGTACCGGCCATCGCTCGCCAACTTTTCCACGAGCGCCAGTGAGGCGACAACACCAGCGAGGAGAGGCGCGTCACGGACACACGGACGTCCGTCCTCGCCCCTCCGCGTGCGGCGCTGCCGATCGCCGCCCCTGCCGCAGGCGCTAGCGAGAGCCGATCACCACCGCGAGTGTGTTCACGTCGGAGATGTTGTATTCCGCCGCGAGTCCGATCCGCCAGACCGAGCAGGCAACACCGATCGATCCCTGGGACAGCAAGGGTTTTTCTCTCTCAAGGGCCACCTTGGTCGTCGTTTCCGTTCCGATCGCCAGACTCTCCGTGAACCCCACGTACGGAGAAAACTGCGCGACGCGTTTGCTGGCGACGAGGCCCAGGCTGTAGATGTTCATGTTGAAGTCCCGCACTCCGGTGAGGAGGACGGCGGACGTGCGAACAGCCGCCGCAGGAACCCGCGCTGATTCTGTCAGGAGCGCGTACTTGATCTCCCCACCGACGAGACCGTAGTTGGCGCCGGGCGCCTTCGTCCACAACGCGCCCACGTCCATCCTGCTGGACACGCCGGCCCGCGCGCGCAGCGTGGGCATGACGATCTGGTCGCCCAGCGGACAGTCCGCATCCGGATGCACGAACGTGTTGATCCACGCCGGATCGTGCTGATCGACAGGCGTGCGGGAGTAGTCCAGTCCGACGGTGACGTTCCGCGTGCCGAGAGGTTCAGCCAACGCCAGCGACTTGAACGTGACCATCTCGCTGGCTTCGCGGGTGAACTTCGCCCACTGGGCTTGCGTCAGCGAAGCATCGATCGCCATTGAGCAGGTCGTCACGGTGGGATCGAGGTGCCAGTAGACATCCTGGGACGACGCGGGGGTCGCGATCAAAATGAACAGCAGGGGCAAGGCGAACGCGACAAGTCGTGTGCCTGGCATAATGACCTCCTTCATGAGTGCGCTGCGGGTCCGGGGCCCACATCACCGGACCGGATTGCCGGAACGATTCAGTCGAAGCCTCCGCTCGCCACCGCGGCGATGACGACAGCAGCGAGCGTCGCGACGCCGCCGATGGACAGCGCGAGACCCCGGACCGAGCCGAGTTCCACTCCTGTGTAGAGGCGCCCGGAGGTCACCTTGCGCTCCACGTAGTCCGGATACGCGTACACCGTGCGGCGCACGTATTCCGGCCGCACGGCGACGCCGATCCATGGCGCGGGGTTGTACTTGACGCGTCGCATCATCACCGGACCTCCAGTGTGAGCCGTTGCGTAACGCCGCGCAGCAGCGCGCGGAGGACGCTTCCTAACGACGGTTCTCCCACTACTCGCGGCCGCGCGTTTGCGGGGCGATCGCGTCCATGCGCGCCTTCAGCGCGTCGTTCTCCGCCTTGAGTTCCTTCACGGCTTCGACGAGGAGAGCCGTGAGGCGCGCGTAGTCGATCGACCGGGCATCCACCCCGTTCTGCTCGTACGCCACGACCTCCGGCACGACGCGTCCGACGTCCTCGGCGATCAGGCCGATGTCGCGACGGCCGGTCTCCGTCCAGTTGAACGACACGCCCTGGAGCCTGCCGACCGTCGCGATCGCGTGCTCGATCGGCGCAACGTTTCTCTTCCATCGCCGCGAGCTGTAGTTGACCCAACCGGACGCAATCGGCTGAGTGGGCTCGCCGCGCGGGAGCGTGAGA
>CAZEPH010000148.1:0-6641 GCA_964514075.1 uncultured bacterium
CGGGTGTTCTTCGAACGATCCTCGATGAGGATTCGATCGCGCGCGATGCCCCAGACCGCACGAGCGTGGCGTCGCCCCGTTCGCCCGTGAGCAGAGAGATCGCGTCGACGAGGAGGGATTTCCCGGCGCCCGTTTCCCCCGTGAGCACGGTGTAGCCGCTCGCGAGTGCCAGATCGCACGCGTCCACGATCGCCAGATCGCGTATCGCGAGTCGCGTAATCACGACGAGCGCGCTCCCCATCCCAGACGCAACCGCGCGACGCCGAGCGGCGTGCGCTGCGTCAAACGAATGAGCCGCGTACGCTCGTCCGCACGCGTGGCGATCACAGTTTCGCCGGGCGCAAGGTCCACGTCGCTCTGCCCGTCGAGCGACAGCCGCGCGGGCGTCTGCCCCGCGACCTGGAGGCGCACCGTGGTAGTGTCGGGTGCAACGACGGGACGCAGCGAGAGAGTGTGCGGACAGATGGGCGTGACGGTGATCGCACCGAGAGCCGGCAGCACGAGTGGTCCGCCGGAGGACAGCGCGTACGCGGTGGATCCCGTCGGCGTGGAGACGATCGCGCCGTCCGCGGGGAACGTCCCCATCTCTTCGTCGCCGACCCACACGGACAGACGGACCGTCCGCGCTGCGTCGGAGCGGATGACGACCGCGTCGTTCAGCGCGAGCCCTGTGTGGCGTACGCGGCCCGCGGCGTCCACGACTTGCGTGCGCAGCATCGTCCGCTCATCGATGGTGTACGCGCCGCTCAACACGCGCCGCACCGCGTCCGCCGTATCCGCGACGGCGACCTCGGACAGGAATCCCAGGCCGCCCAGATGCACGCCGAGGATCGGCGTGCCGCTTCCCGCGAGGCGTCGTGCCGCGGAAAGCAACGTCCCATCGCCGCCGATCACGATCGCCCAATCGGCCGACGTCCACTCGCCGACGGTGATATCCGCGCGTTCGCGCGCGCCGACGCTCTGCATCGCGTCCTCCGTACCGAGCATGCGGCACCCGGCGCGGCGCAACTCCGCGAGGACCGACGCGAGCACCACACCCGCGTCGCGTTTGTCGTGATTCACCACGACGCCGACCGTTCGCATGCGCTCCGCGACGCTCGCGTTCATCGAGCGACCGGCGTCCCCGATTCGGCGGATGCGCTTCGCGGCAGAAGGCGCGCGACGGCCGCGGCGAGCGCGCTCGGCGTCAGACCCGCATCCTCCAACAGGCGCGCACGGCTGCCGTGTTCGATGAACCGGTCGCCGAAACCAAAGCGATGCAGGCGCGCACCGGAGAGGCCCATCGCCTCGACGGCTTCCAACACGGCGCCGCCGAAGCCGGTCGCCAGCGCGTGATCTTCGATCGTCACGACCAGATCGCATCCCTCCATGACGCGCGTGAGCATCGACTCGTCGAGAGGCTTGACGAAGCGCCCGTCGACCACGACCACGCGATAGCCCTGCTCGTCGAGAATCGCCCCGGCCGAGCGCGCGACCGGAACCATGGCTCCGGTGGCGACCAGCGCGACGTCGCCCGAAACGTGGGGCGTCAGCGCCTCCCACGTCCCCAGCGGGATCTCCCGAGCGTCAGTATCTATCGGCACACCGACAGCGCCGCCGCGCGGATAACGCACCACGAACGGGCCTTTTTCGTGCCGGAGGGCTGTGAACAGGAGGTGTTTCAGCTGGTTTTCGTCCCGAGGGCAGGCGATCACGACGTTCGGGATCGCGCGCAAGTACCCCATGTCGAACACGCCGTGGTGCGTCGCGCCGTCCTCCCCGACCAGGCCCGCGCGGTCCACCGCCAGCACGACCGGCAGGCTTTGGACGGCCAGGTCGTGAACGACCTGGTCGAACGCGCGCTGCAGGAACGTGGAGTAGATCGCGACCACTGGCTTGAGTCCACCGGCCGCGAGTCCTCCGGCGAACGTCGCCGCATGGCTTTCCGCGATGCCCACGTCGAAGAAGCGGGACGGGTGCTCACGCTGGAAGTGTGTGAGGCCGGTTCCGTCAGGCATCGCCGCGGTGATCGCCACGATCCGCGCGTCCTGATGCGCGAACTCCGTGAGCGTCCGGCCGAACGCGTCGGTCCACGTGGGCGGCCCGGCGGCCTTTGCGCCGGAGCGTCCCGTTCCCGGGTCGAACGCCGACACGCCGTGGAACGTGCACGCGTCCTCTTCGGCGAAGCTGTAGCCCTTGCCTTTGGTCGTACGCACGTGCAGGAGGACGGGACCCGGCATGTCCTTCAAGCGCTCGAGAATCGTGATCAACTCGCGCAGGTCGTGCCCGTCGATCGGCCCGTAGTACGTGAACCCGAGATCCTCGAAGAACATGCTCGGATCGGGCAGCAGCGCCTTCTTCGCGCCCTCTTTCATGCGACGGCCGATGCGCTGCATCCAGCGCCCGAAGCGCGGGATATGCCCGAGCGTATTCCACACGTCCGCTTCCACCGCGCGATACACGCGGGTTGAGACGATGTGCGTGAGGTAGCGGGAGAGCGCCCCCACGTTCGGCGCGATCGACATCGCGTTGTCGTTCACGATCACGAGCAGGTTGCGCTTGAGGAACCCCGCTTGATTGAGTCCCTCGAACGCGAGCCCGCCGGTGAGCCCGCCGTCGCCGATCACCGCAACGACGTGGTGATCTTCGCCGGAGAGATCGCGCGCGCACGCCAGGCCGAGGGCGGCGGAGATCGATGTGCTCGCGTGCGCGGCGCCGAAGGCGTCGTGCGCGCTTTCGCTGCGGCGCGGAAAACCGGCAATGCCGCCGTAGGTGCGCAGCGTGTCGAAGCGGTCGCGCCGTCCCGTGACCAGCTTGTGCGGATACGTCTGGTGCCCGACGTCCCAGACGATCCGGTCGCGCGGGGAATCGAACACGGTGTGTAGAGCAAGCGTGAGTTCGACGGCGCCGAGACCGGGAGCCAAGTGTCCGCCGGTCTTCGACACCACGGCGATGAGCCGCTCGCGAATCTCGGCGGCCAGTTGCACGAGTTGCTCGTGCGTGAGTCGCCGCAGATCCGACGGCGCATCGATGCGGTCGAGAATCGTCCGGCCGCGTGCGGTCTCGCCGCTAGAATTGGTACCAGACGAGGGCATAGGACACTCCGACGAGCGCTCCGATGACGACTTCAAACGGCGTATGACCGACCAACTCCCACAAGCGATGTTCGAGGAGGTGACGATCGGAGGCAAACTGCTTCTCCATGAGGCGGTTCAGGAGCGCCGCCTGTTGGCCGGTCGCGCGGCGCAACCCTGTGGCATCGTACATGACCACCAGACTGAAGTACAACGCGACGCTGAAGAGTGTCGAGCGGAGGCCGTGTGTGAACGCCACCGAGGTGGTGAGCGCGCACACGCTGGCCGCGTGCGCGCTCGGCATGCCGCCCGTGCGCACGAAGCGCCGGAAGTCGGGACGGCCGGTACGCACCCACGCCACCACGCCCTTCTGACACTGGACGAGGAGCATGATCGTGACCGCGATGAGAACCGGATACGTGCGCATCGCCTCCGCGATCCGGTGCATCACCCGAGGCGATCCTCGACGAGGTCCGCGAGAACGACGAACGCGTGTGCGTCCGCACCCAGGGCCGATGCCTCGCGTCGCGCGCGCGCCAGCGCACGCCGGCCGGAGCGCCGCGCTCCCTCCAGGCCGATCGCGCGCACGAGCGACGGAGACTGCACGCGCGGGCGCGCCTTGCGCGGCTTGACGGGTTCGTCGCGCACGTCGTCCGCGATTTGGAACGCCGCGCCGAGCGCGAGCCCGTAGCGCCCGAAGCGATCGATGCGTGCGCGCGGCGCGCCCGCGACCTCCCCGCCGATGCGTGCCGCCGCGCGAAAGAGCGCCGCGGTCTTGCGCATGTGAATCGACTGAATCGAGCGTGCCGGAAGACGCCGGCCCACGCCGAGCACGTCTGCCGTTTCGCCGCCGACCAGCCCGAGGAATCCAGCCGCGCGCGCGAGTTCCTGCACCGCCGGCGCGGCGCGCGACGGACCGACCGCGGGACGGTCCGCCAGGGCGGCGAGCGTTTCGAACGCGAGGGCGAGCAATGCGTCCCCGGCCAGAAGGGCGATCGCCTCGCCGAAGGTGCGGTGCACCGTCGGCCGTCCGCGTCTCATGTCGTCGTCGTCGATGCACGGGAGATCGTCGTGCACGAGCGAGAAGGCGTGCACGAGTTCCACCGCGGCCGCGGCCGCGAGCGCATCGGCACGACGCGCGCCGCACATTTCCGCACAGGACAGCGTGAGGAATGGACGAACGCGCTTGCCCCCGCCGAGCACCGCGTAGCGCATCGCGCGCGCGAGCGGCGTCGGGCTCGAGTGCGCGGACGGTAGAAGACGCGTCAGGTAGCGATCGACGTCGCGCCGCGCCGTGTCGAGGAGTGCGCGATCCGGGGGACGGCGCCGGCTAGCGCTCATCGGGCTCCGCGCGCTCCTCGAACGGACGGACGCCGGTCTCCGTGAGTTCCTGCACCACCTTTTCCGCAGCCTGCAGCTCCGCGCTCAAGCGCGCGACGAGTTCCATCCCCTCGCGAAAGACGACCAATGAATCGGCCAGTCCGAGCGATCCCGCCTCCAACTGCCGCACGATCTCCTCGAGACGCGCCATCGCGCGCTCAAACGACGTGTCGCCGGCGGGCGGATCGGTGTGTGTCGTCACGACGGGTCTCCGGTGTGCGAGGCGTCCGTCGCGGATGGGCCGGGCGCGCGCGCATTCTCCGCGCGCGGGGCCCGGCTGACAAGTGGCGATGCGTCCTCGTGCACGCTGTCCGCGTGCGCGTGGATCACGCCGTCCGCCAGCGTGAGGCGGATCGCCTCCGGGGGACGCACGTCAGCGCTGCGCGTGATGACGCCGCCGTCCGCGTGCTCGAGGATCGCATACCCGCGAGCGAGCACGTTCTCCGGACCCAGCGCGTGCAGCGTCTGCTCGAAGCGCGCGATGCGAGCGCGGCGATCATCGAGGGATGTGCGTGTGCATCGCCATACCGCCTCCGCCGCCCGGTCGAGTGCACGTGTTCTCTCGGCCAAGCGCAGGCCCGCGCGTCCCGACGTGCGCACGTGCCGCGCCCCGCTCTCGAGCGCGCCGCGCGCGCGCGCGAGCGCATGACGTACGTGCACGTGCAGCGCTGCGTGCAGGTCGTCGACGCGTTGCGTCCGCTGCTGCAGGAGATCGCGCGGCTGACGGAAGCCGTAGCGCGCGGTGAGGTGCTCGAGCGCGGTGCGGCGGGACGCAACTCCCGCCGCCATCGCGGTACGCAAACGCCGCACGCGCTGCGCGATCTCGCCCGCCACCTCCCGCGCGTCCCGCACCGCGAGCTGCGCCGCGCCCGACGGCGTGGGGGCGCGCACGTCCGCGGCGTGATCGGCCAGCGTCACGTCGCGCTCGTGTCCCACGGCGGAGATCACCGGAATGCGCGACGCCACGATCGCGCGCACGACCGCCTCCTCGTTGAACGCCCACAGGTCCTCGATCGAGCCGCCGCCGCGCCCGACGATCAGCACGTCGATGTCCGCGCGGCGATTCGCGAGAGCGATGCCACGCACGATCGACGGCGCCGCGCTCGCCCCCTGCACGAGCGCAGGGATGACGACGATGCGCGCGGACGGCATGCGCTGGTGCACGATGCGTATGACGTCGCGAACCGCCGCTCCTGTTGGCGACGTGACCACGCCGATCGTGCGCGGATACCGCGGGAGCGGTCGCTTGCGTTCTGCGCGGAACAACCCTTCCCCCAGCAGGCGCGCCGCGAGCTTTTCGTACGCGACCATGAGCGCGCCGGCGCCGTGCGGGATGACCTCGTCGGCGACGAGTTGATACGTCCCGTTTTTCTCGTAGACCGTCATCGCGCCGCGCACCTCGCACGCGAGGCCGTCCGCCGGCGCGATCGTGACACGTGCCTGCGCCGAGACAAACAGCACGCACGTCACCTGCGCGCCGTCGTCCTTGAGCGAGAAGTACGTGTGCCCCGGCGGCGAGCGGCGCACGTTCGTGATTTCTCCGACCACGCGCACGCGAGGGAAGGTGCTCGCGATCACTGTCTTCACCGACCGCGTCAACTCGCTGACGGTCACGAGAGGGAGATCGCGCCGCGCGCCTCCCGCGCCGCGTCCGGGCGGGGGTGCTAACGGAGGGGGCGCGTCGAAGAGTCCCCCCTGTGCGTCGGTCACGTGCGCCTACTCGAAGAGCGCACGCACCGCGTCGAGCGGGCCGCGCGACCGATCCGCCGCGTACACTGTGTTGGCGAGAAGGCACGCCACGGTCATGGGCCCGACTCCGCCGGGCACGGGTGTGATGGCCGACGCGACGCGCGCCACCGCGTCGAAGTCCACGTCTCCCACGAGGCGCTTCTTCCCGTCGCGTTCCACGCGAGAGGTGCCGACGTCCACGACCACGGACCCCTCGCGCACGTGCTCGACCCGAATCGTGTTCGGTGCGCCCGTCGCCGCAACGACGATGTCCGCGGCGCGCGTGTGCGCGGTGAGGTCGCGCGTCGCGGAGTGACACAGGGTGACGGTGGCGTTGAGGGCGGGACGACGCAGGCCGAGCAACGTCGCGAGCGAACGGCCCACGAGTACGCTGCGGCCCACGATCGCCACGCGCCGTCCGGCGATCGCGATGTCGTGGTGCGCGAGCAAGAGCACTACGCCGAGCGGCGTGGCGGGAAC
>CAZEPH010000149.1:0-6623 GCA_964514075.1 uncultured bacterium
CACCCGCACGCGCATGGTGGCGGTGGGCGCAACGACCGACGCAACGGCGATTGCGTGTTTCGTCCAGACCGGCCGCGTTTGCGTGATCGTCTCTGCGCGATGCCACGTCCCGCCGCCATCGTTCGAGAGGTCGACGGCGAGTGTATCGGCGCCCGGCGCGTTCGCCGTCCAATACCAGAGCCAGTATGCGAGCACGGGTGCGGCGATCGCGCTCATGTCGATGACCGGCGAGACGAGCGTCGTGCGACCGAAGTCCACGTCCGCCTCGCCTTGATCGCCGCCGGGCGTGCCGTTGCCGGTGACGAAGCACGTAACGCCGACGCCCGGCGTGTTGTCGTCTTCGCTCTGCACGTAGCCGGTCAGCGGAGTGAACGTGCCGACGGGGTTGGCGCGGATCCACACCCCGCTCGTGGCGTTGTCGCCGGCAGCGCCGAGCGACCATCCGCGATCGGTTTCGGCGTCGTCGTACCACGCGACCGCGGTGAGAGGGAAGTCGCAGTCCACGCTGTCCGTGAGCACGCTCGATTGTGCGAAGGGAACGAATCCCGCGCGATCCACTGTGATGGTCTGCGGACCGAGCGGGACGTCGGCGAGACGGAAGCGTCCGTCCACGCCGGTCGTGTCTGCGAGGGGCGTGGAGAGAATCGCGATGGTCGCGCCGTCGAGCGGCGTGTCGTTCGACGCGCGCGTAACGGTGCCGGCGATGGGGGCGTGCGGCAGCGCGACGAGCGCAAACGGCACCTCCTCCGAGGCGCCCGCCGTCACGGAGACGGACGTTGCGGCGCTCACGTGGCCGAAGGCGGAGGCACGGACGCGCACGGCTCCCTCTGGCGGCGAGAAACCGTAGCGGCCTGTGGGATACGTGCTCATGACATCCGACGTGCCGTCGAGCGAGACTGCCGCCCCCGCGAGCGGAATGCTCGTGAGCGCATCGCTCACCGTGCCGCGGACCGTGCCATATGTCGGCGTCGTGCGCAGGAGATAGAGACCGTACGTGATGTCGCTCGCGACGATGGTGCCCGACGGCAGGAACGGGTCGACGCCCCAGCATCCGTTGAAGCCGGTGAGCGCGTCCGGGTACGTATCGTAGTAGGCGAACTCCACCGGTGTGGTGGGATCGGTGATATCGAAGGCGCGTACGCCGGCGGTGTAGTAGGCGACGAACGCGGTGTCGCCCTTCACGTGCACGTTGTGCGCGATCGCGCTCGGGAGGCCGACGTAGTTCGCGACCATGGTGGGCTGAGCGAGGTTCTGCAGGTCCCACACGGACATCGTGCCGGTGATGTTCTCGTCGGTGCAGTAGAGATAGCGGCCGGTCTTGTCGGTCCACGCATTGTGCGGGTAGCGGCCCGGCGTCGTGAACCGCGCGAGCTCTGTGAACGTGCCGGGCGTCGTGACGTCGAGCACGATCTCCAGCCCGCTTCCGATGCACGACGCGTAGGCGCGTGTGCCGCGCAGGTGCACGTCGTGCACGTAGTAGCTCGTGTACGCGCCGAGATCCACCGGCGCCTCCGGCGAGGCAAGCGACATCTGGTGCATGCCCGATGCGGTGCCGCTCGCGTAGAGCAGCGCGCGCGTCGTGTCGATGGACACGGTATGCGCGGTCTTGAACGCGGCGGTGTACGTCGCAGCGAGAACCGGTGCATCGGGGTTCGTCATGCGCACCACTTGCACTCCCGCTCCCGTCCCGGTGCCTTCGCTCACGATGTAGATCCAGCTCCGGTACTGCTTCATCTCGCGCCAAATCGACAGCGGGCCGGGAATGAACCCGACCTGGAGCGGGGCGGAAGGGTTCGTCACGTTGAAGATCTGCGTCCCGAGGTCGGTGCCGATTGCCGCGTATTCGCGGCCGTCCGAGTGGACGTACGCGGCGCACGCGGCGTAGCGGTTCGCACCCGCGATGTGCGCGAGCACGGTCATGTTGCGAGCGTCGTTCGCGTGCGCGTGCGATCCCACCATGAGGAGCACGCCGACTGCGAGTGTGCGTTTCATCACACATCCATCCGCGCGGGCGCGAGACGCACGATCGTGTTGTAGTCCGGCTCGAACGACACCGGATCGAGACGCTCGTCGAGCAGCACGTTCGCCTCCGGCCACAAGGCGTGGATCGTCCGCGGGCGGCCGCCTCCGCGCTGCACGCGGGCGTGCATGCGGCCGTGCGGCGACACGAGTGTCACGTCCGCGCCGTCGCGCAGCCCCTCGCGCGCAAGGTCGGCGGCGTGCATGAGCACAGTCTGCCGCGTGGTCGTGTTGGTGAGCGGATCCGTCTGACCGAAAGTGATCGTGTTGAACTGCTTCCCGCGGCGGGTGACCAGGACGTACGCGCCGTCCGGCGGATCGAGCCGCGGAATGTCGACCACGCTGAAAAGCGCACGCTCGCCGGGCATGCGCGGGAAGCGGCCGCCTTCGCAGAGCAGCGCTCCGCCCCACTGCACGCTGTCCCCGTGCCGCGCGAGCGCGTCGATGCCTGCGTACAGGGGGATCGTGCGCGCCATCTCGGCGCGCACCGCCGCGCTCGTCGCAAGCGGGCGCCACGTGCGCCCGCCGTTCATCGCGAGCGCGAGGTCGTTGAAGATCCGCCACTCGGCGCGCGCCTCGCCGATGCGGCGGCCGGGGATTTCCGGGGTGAAGCGCACGCGACGTTCCGTGCTCGTGGACGTGCCGCCACCGTCCTGCTCGTACCGCGTCTGCGCGGGGAGCACGATCACCGTCTCCGCCGGATCCAGCACCGCCGACGTGTTGAGCACGATGTCTTGGTGCACGCGCAGCGGCGTGCGGGCGAATGCGTCCGCCACGCTGGCCGGGTCGGGCATCGTCTCGTAGAGATTGCCGCCGATCGTGTAGAGCACGTCGATCTCGCCGGCGCGTGCGGCGTGGAGCATGCGCGCGGTGTGGTAGCCGGTCGCGCGCGGCACGGGGAATCCCCAGACGGTTTCCAACTCGCGCGCGACGTCGTCCGTGAGCGGGCGGGCGCCGGGCGCTTTGCTCGGGTCGAGCCCGCACTCCGGCCCACCCTGCACGCCGCTGTGCCCGCGAATCGGCAGGATGCCCGCGTGCGCACGACCGAACATGCCGCGTGCGAGCAGCAGGTTCACGAGCATGTACACGTTGTCGACGCCGTGCGCATGTTGCGTAAGTCCCATGCTGTACACGATCACCGCCGAGCGGGCGCGTGC
Source organism: uncultured bacterium (assembly GCA_964514075.1). GTDB lineage: Bacteria > Eisenbacteria > RBG-16-71-46 > CAZEPH01 > CAZEPH01 > CAZEPH01. Next base: position 3,177 of record CAZEPH010000149.1, read on the forward strand.
GTATTGCTCTGCGAACGCACGCATCGTCTCGGGCGCCACGCCCGACGCGTCGCCGAGCGCGTCCCACCCGAGAGTGCGCACGTGCGCGGCGAGCGCGTCGAATCCGCTCGTGTGCTCGCGCACAAACACGTCGTCGACGGCGCCGGGGATGTCCAGCAGCGCTTTCAGCACACCGTATCCAAACGCGATGTCGCCGCCGGGCCGCACGCTGATGTGCTCGTCCATGATGCGCGTGCCCCACATCGCGCTCGATGCGATGGACGGAATCCAGTACCGCACCAGCCCTTCTTCCACGTACGGGTTGATGACCACGATTCGCGTACCGGCCTTCTTCGCGTAATGCAGGTATTTCATCATGACGGGTTGGTTGTTCGCGACGTTGCTCCCCCATAACACGAGCAACTCCGTTCCGATGATGTCGCGCAGGGAGATCGTCGGCGCGCCGTAGCCAATCGTCTGCATGAGACCCGTCGTCGACGCCGCATGGCACAGGCGCGCGCACGTGTCCATGTGCGGTGAGCCGACAAACCGCATCCAGCGCTGCGCCATGTAGTACGTCTCGTTCGTCGTGCCGCGGCTCGTGGCGAAGAGTGCGACGCGCTCGGGCGCCGTGCGCGCGACGCGCTGCGCGATCGCCGCGAGCGCGTCGTCCCACGTGATGCGGCGAAACCCGCGATCGCCCTGATCGCGCCGGAGCGGATACGGCACCCGGCCGAGGCGGTGCAGGTCCTCGTTGGACATCGCCCGCAGGCGGGCCATGTCGCTCCACGCGCCGTCGCGCATCGCGTCCATGGTATTGAGGCGCAGCAGCGAGAGACGCGTCAGGCACAGGTGCACGCCCGGCGTCACGTCGTCCCGCAGACCGCGCGGGCCGAGTGCGCACCCGTCGCACACGCCGCGCGTGAGGATGCGCCACGCGTACGGCAGCTGCGTGCGGTTCTCCCACAGAACGCGGAGCATCTCGCGGTATGTGCGCGGCTTTCCGTCGACGAGCACGCCCTGCGGCGAGTGCAGGGCGATCCATCGCCACACGCGCGTGAGCGGCCCCGCGCCGTTTAGTGGCGCGTGTGCATCGCGCACGTTCACCTTCACGCTCATGCGATGCGCTCCTCGCCGCAGTACACGTTCGCGGTTCCGTCCCGCAGGAAACCGACGATCGTCATGCCGTGCGCCTCGCCCACGTCGATCGCGAGGCTGGAGGGCGCGGAAATCGCCGCGACGATCGGGACGCTCGCGGAGAGCGCTTTGGCGACCAGCTCGAAACTCAGCCGCCCGCTCACGAGTGCGATCAGGCGCGAGGTGTCGAGCTGGGCGCGCAGCGCGTGCCCGATCACCTTGTCGAGTGCGTTATGACGCCCGATGTCCTCGCGCGCAGCGAGCAGTTCGCCGCCGGCGGAGAAGAGTCCGGCCGCGTGCAGACCGCCGGTGGCGGAGAAGACGTCCTGCGCGTGACGCAGGATCGACGGGAGGGCGAAGAGCGTGGTCGCGCGCACGCGCGGTTCGTCGCGGGGGACGCGGAGAGCGCCGTGTGCACCGAGCAACTCCGCGCTCTCCACTCCGCACACGCCGCACGAGGACGTCGCGCGGAAAGCGTGCGTGCGGTGCGGCCGTTCGGTTGACACGCGCGCGTGGACGCGCGGCGCACCGCGCGGACCGGCCGGAGCGGAGATGTCCTCGACTTCGTGCATCGACTCAATGATTCTCTCGGTCCAGAGGAAGCCGGTGACCAGATCCTCGTCGTGGCCGGGCGTGCGCATCGTGACGCAGAGAGGTGCATCGTTCAGCAGGATCTCCAGTGCTTCCTCGACGACGATGTCGTCGGCGGACCGCACGCGGGACGACTCGCCGATGCGGAGAAGAGAGACGGCGTCCACTTGCGGGGATTTCGGAGATGCGGGAGAGGTCACGACGTGAATCTAGCACACGCCCGGGGCCGGCCGTGCGCGGCGTCGTGCTCTGCGGCGGCGCCGGTGCGCGGCTCGGCCGGCCGAAAGCCGAGGTCCGCGTCGGCTCGCGGACGTTGCTGGCGCGAGCGACGGCTCTGCTCCGCGCAGCGACGGGACGTGCGCCGTGGATCAGCCTCGCGTACGGAACCGCGCCCGCCTCGCGTGCGCACTATGCCGACCGGGCCCCCGGACGCGGCCCGGCGGAAGGCGTCGCAGCCGGCCTCGCGCGTTTGGGCGCCGGCGGCGGCGCATTGCTCGTCATCTCAGTCGATATGCCGCTCCTGACGGTGCGAGACCTCTACCGTCTGATCGACGCGTATGGACGGGACCCCGAGGCCGTCGTCGCCACGTATCGTGGACGGGTCCAGCCAATGTGCTGCATTCTCCCCGCAACGGTGCTGCCCGTGGCAGAGCGCGCGGCGGCGGCAGGCTGGGGCGTGCGCTGGATCCTCGAACGCACACATGCGCGGGCGGTCTCCGTTCCCCGCCGCAACGGCGGATCACCCTTTCGGAGCGTCAACACGCCGCGCGATCTGGCGGATATCATCCGAAGGGTCCGCCAGTGAGAATTCACGCACGTTTCGGTTGCCAGATGCGCACGTTGTGCCGACACTTACCCCGATGCGCCGCACGACGCACATTTCACTCACATTATCCCACGTACGTCACAGGGGGCGACGAACGCCCCGCGGAGGAACCCGCACCATGCCGTCGAATAGCCTGACCGTCGTCGACAACCGCACCGGCAAACAATACGAAATCCCGGTGGCCGAGGGATCGATCCGCGCGATGGATCTCAGGCAAATCAAGACCGACGCAGACGACTTCGGTCTCATGTCCTACGATCCCGCGTTTCTCAACACCGCGTCGTGCCGCAGCGCCATTACGCTCATCGACGGCGATAAGGGCATTCTGCGCTACCGCGGATATCCGATCGAGCAACTCGCCGAGCGCAGCACGTTCCTCGAGACGGCGTATTTGATCATCCACGGCGAGTTGCCCACGGAATCGCAACTCGAAGGCTGGGATTGGAACATCCGCAATCACACGTTCGTCCACGAGAACATCAAGAAGTTCATCGATGGATTCCACTACGACGCACACGTGATGGGGATGCTGGTCGGGACCGTCGGCGCGCTCTCCACGTTCTACCCGGACGCGAAGGACATCGGCAGCCCCGAGTCGCGCCAGAAGCAGACGTACCGCTTGATGGCGAAGATGCCTACGCTCTCCGCCTACGCGTACCGCCATGCGAAGGGCCTCTACTACGCCTATCCCGACAACGATCTCTCGTACACCGGCAACTTCCTCAACATGCTCTTCAAGATGTCCGAGCCGAAGTACCAGCCGCACCCGGTGCTCGAGAAGGCGCTCGACGTGTTGTTCATCCTGCACGCGGACCACGAGCAGAACTGCTCGACGAGCGCAATGCGCGGCGTGGGGTCGTCGCATACCGATCCGGACTCGGCGATTGCGGCGGCGTGCGCCGCTGTGTACGGAC
>CAZEPH010000150.1:0-6610 GCA_964514075.1 uncultured bacterium
ACGCGCGACATGAGCGCGATGGTCGTCGCGCTCGCGGCCGCGGCCGCCGCAAAGATGCAGACGAACCCGAGCGGATCGTCCGGGCCGCGCACGGTGCGGACCACGTCCAGCACGAGACCCGCGCCCAGCGTGAGCGGCAGCCACGCGAGCGTGCCGATCGCGTTCCGCCGCGCGAAGAACTCGCCGCGCTCTCCTTCGGGAACGAGGTCGCCGATCCACGCCATCCACCCGACGGTGTACGTCGCGGCGCCGATGCAATAGAGCCACAGCAGGGAAAAGAATACGACGAACACCGGCGCATGAAACGCGGCGGCCAGCAGCGGCGCCGCGCCGATCACGGCCCACACGACCCGCGAGAACACACCCGCGCCGATGACGATGCGCTTGCGGTGCCCGACGCGCTCGATGGCGTACGACCCGACCACTTGCAACACGTTCGCCACGAGCGGCGTCGCGGCCGCGAAGCCGACGACCACGCTGGATGCGCCGAGGAACAGGACGAACGCCGTGAGCAACGGACCCGTGGTCGTGTTGAGCAGGACGTTCGCGAACGCGCCATCCAAGAGCGCGGTGCGCGAGAAACGATGAGGGGAGCGCGTCACGCCGTCAGGCGATCGTCGAGAGCGCGTGCTCGAGATCTGCGATCAGGTCGTCCGCGTCCTCCACGCCGACCGAGAGGCGGATGAGCGCGTCGGACAGCCCCGTGCGGGCGCGCTCCTCCTGTGGAACCGAGGCGTGGGTCATCGTCACTGGATGACAGACGAGGCTCTCCACGCCTCCGAGACTCTCCGCGAGCGTCCACAGGCGGAACGACTTCATCACCGTCTTCGCAGCGTCGAGACTCGCCACCTCGAAGGAGATCATGCCACCGAAGCCGCTTTGCTGCTTCTTCGCCAGATCGTGCTGCGGATGCGACGCGAGGCCGGGATACAGCACGCGCGTGACCATCGGCTGGTGCGTGAGCCATTCCGCGACGCGCCGCGCGTTGGCGTCGTGCTGCGCCATCCGCAGCGCGAGTGTCTTCGTGCCACGCAGAACGAGCCAGCAGTCGAACGGGCCGGGCACCGCGCCGACCGCGTTCTGCAGAAAGCCCATGCGCTCGGCGATCGCGGGATCCTTCACGATGACCGCGCCGCCGACCATGTCGCTGTGGCCGTTCAAGTACTTCGTCGTGGAGTGCATGACGACGTCGGCGCCCAGGTCGAGCGGGCGCTGGAAGAACGGCGTCATGAACGTGTTGTCCACGACGGTCTTCACGCCGCGGCGTTTCGCGAGATCCGCGAGCGCGCGCAGATCCGAGAGCTTCATCATGGGGTTGGTCGGCGTCTCGATGTAGAGCACGCGCGTCTCCGGACGGATCGCCGCTTCCACCGCCGCGACATCCGATGTGTCGGCGTATGTGAACGTCACGCCCATCTCCGCGAGCACGCGGTTGAACACGCGAAACGTGCCGCCGTACATATCGTTCGACGCGATGAGGTGATCCCCGGACCGCAGAAAGCACAGGCCGAGCGTGGTGATCGCGGCCATCCCGCTGCCGAACGCGAACGCCCGCGTGCCGTTCTCGAGCGAGGCGAGGTTCTGCTCCAACGCGGTGCGTGTGGGATTGTGCGTGCGCGAGTACTCGTATCCTTTGTGCTGGCCCAACTCCGGCTGCGCGTACGTCGATGTTTGATAGATCGGCACCGTCACCGCGCCCGTCGTCGGATCGGGCGCGTTGCCCGCGTGAACGGCGCGCGTGGCGAATCCCTGTTCTCTCGCCGCGGTGCGGGTGTCGGTGGTCATCGTGCGTGTCTCCTACGTGGCCAAGTACTCGATCAGATCGAAGCGCGTGAGAATGCCGATCACCTCGCCGCGTTCTTCGATGAGCACCGCCGCGTTGCGCGCGGCGAGCAAGCGTGTGACGCTCTCGAGAGAATCCTCCCCGCCCACGAGCGGGAGCGGCGGGTCCATTACGGCGCCGACCTTCGCGTCCAGCGAGGCGCCGTCTTCCAGCACGGCGGTCATGAGCGTCGTCTCAGACGCCGATCCCACCACGCGGCCGTCCTTGAGCACGGGCAGCTGCGACACGTCGTGCTCGCGCACCAGTTTCAGCGCCTCGCGCACCGGCTGCTCGTAGCTGACCGTCACCAAGCGCGGCGTCGCGCCGGCCTTTTGCCGCAGGACGTCGGAGATGCGCACCGAGCTGTGGTCCAGCAGGCGGTTCTCGCGCATCCAGTCGTCGTTGTACACCTTCGTGAGATAGCGCTCGCCCGTGTCCGGCAGGATCACGACGACAACGGTGTCCGGGTGATCGTTCTCGCGTGCGATCTGGAGGGCCGCCCACATGGCCGTGCCGCACGATCCACCGGAGAGAATGCCCTCCTCGCGCGAGATACGCCGCGCCGTGTTGAGCGATTGGCTGTCGGTCACGGCGAGGATGCGGTCGATGTACTCGAAGTGCGTCGTGCCGGGGATGATGTCCTCGCCAATACCTTCGACCTTGTACGGGTGCGCCTCGCTCATCTCCCCCGTTTCGAAGTAGTGCTTGAGGATCGATCCGATCGGGTCCGCCCCGATGACCTGCACCCTCGGGTTCTGCTCCTTCAGGTAACGGCCCGTGCCGCTGATCGTGCCGCCCGTGCCCATCGACGCGACGAAGTGCGTGATCCTGCCGCCGGTCTGCTGCCAGATCTCCGGACCCGTGGAGATGTAGTGGGCGTAGGGGTTGGAATCGTTGTAGTACTGATTGGCCAGCACAGCGCCTGGCGTCTCACGTACGACGCGCTTCGCCACCTCGTAGTAGCTCTCCGGCGACTCCGGCGGAACCGCGGTGGGGCACACGATCACCTCCGCGCCGAACGCCTTCAGAAGGTCGATCTTCGAGCGGGACATCTTGTCGGGCATCGTGAAGATGCACGTGTACCCGCGGATCGCCGCCACCATCGCGAGACCCAACCCCGTGTTGCCCGAGGTGGACTCCACGATCGTTCCGCCCGGTTTCAGCAGGCCGCGCCGCTCGTAGTCGTCGATGATGACGCGTCCGATGCGGTCCTTCACGGATCCGCCCGGATTCATCGACTCCACCTTCGCGAGCACGGTGGCCGTCAGGCCCTTTGTGAGCGCGTGCATCCGCACCAGCGGCGTGTTGCCGATGCATTCGGTGATGTTGTCGTGGTACTGCATCCCGTGCTGCGGCGTCGCGTGCGGCGCACGCGCGGCGCGCGTGCCGTTGCCGTTGGTGTGAGCCGTCTTCTTCGGCGCGGACGCCGTGCGGCGAGACTTCACGGGCGATTTCGTGCGGCCCGGCATCAGGTGATCCTCCTCACGCTCACGCGAACGACGGCGAGACATGTGTCGCCGCCGGAGCCACACCCGCGCATCGGAGCGAAGGAGCAGATGCGGGTGGCGCCCCCACGGTTATCGGCAAAGGGCGCGTCGGCTGCCGTGCTCTCGACGGACGAGAGCGGGTGTCCCCAGCAGGGGGCGTTGCAAACAAGAGCGGACGCGAGTCTCGGTCAGTCCCTGCCGTGCGTCAAGAGGGGAAGACCCCCTTGAGACCGTGCCTCTCAACGAGCTTCTGCAGCCACCGCCGCGAGATGTCGAGAGCCTTGGCCGTCTGTGTGATATTGAAGTTGTGTGCGCGTAGCGACACGAGCACCGTATCGCGGTCCAACTCGTCGCGGTGCTTCCTCCACGCAGACCGGTGGTCCTCCGATTGCGGCACACCCGTCAGGATGTCCGGGTTGAGCAACACCGGCTCGACGTACCCGTTGGCTTCCGCCTCCGACGCGGCCCGCTCCATCGCGTGCTCGAGTTCGCGGACGTTTCCCGGCCACTGATATCGGAACAGGATATCCTCCGTCCTCGGACTCAACTCGAGTTCGCGCCCGCACTCGACCGCGCTCTTCGCCAGGTAGTATCGCGCGAGTGGGAGAACGTCGTCGGGGCGTTCGCGGAGCGGAGGGAGACGGATGACGCTTCCGTTCAGGCGGTAGAACAAGTCCTGGCGGAACTCCCCCGCGCCGACCCGGTCTTTGAGCGAGCGGTTCGCCGCGGCGATGATCCACACGTCCGCGCTGCGCATGGTCGTCTCGCCCAGGCGGCGGTACTGCCCTTCCTGCAGGAACCGAAGCAACATTCCCTGGACGTCTGCGGGCAGATCCGGCACCTCGTCAAAGAAGAGGGTCCCGCCGTGCGCTTCCGCCACGAGTCCCGCTTGTTCGTGCGTGGCGCCGGTGAATGCGCCGGCGCGGTGACCGAACAACGCGCTGTACGCCATGCTCCGCTCTTGGAACTCGGTGCACATCGCCACCACGTAGGGTCGCGTCGCGCGTGTGCTGTTGCGGTGCAGATACCGCGCGATGAGTTCCTTGCCGGTTCCCGTTTCGCCCTCGACCAACACGCAGCGCGGATGACGCAGCGCGCGGTCGATCTCGCGCAAGAGGGGTGTGCTCGTCGTGAGGAACACGCGGTGCGTGTCCGCCTGCAGCTCGTGCAGCGTCGGACCCTGCACGGACACGCGACGCCGGCGCGTGGACGGTTGCGGCAAGAGGACCGCGCGCAGATCGGCTGCCTCGCGCGCGAGACCCAGCGCATCCGCGGTGAAGTAGGCCTCCCACAGCATCGTCGTGGGGTCGTCCATGAAGGATGCCGTGTCGCGCAGCGTGAGGAAGAGTTCGTAGCGCTCGCGCACGCCGCGGAGCAGCGTCACGGCGGCGCGCGCATGTTCGCGTGCGTCGTCCATGCGACCCGCGTCAGCCAGCGCCGAAGCCAGCACGCGACGGCACGCACCGATTTCGACGACCGTCTGCGCGCGTTGCGCGGTCCGGAAAGCGTCCTCGGCGAGAGCGAGCGCATCGTCCGTGCGTCCCAAACGGCGCACGGCGTCCGCGTACTTGCGTTGGGCTTCGTAGACGACGTCGTCCGCGGCCACGTCGAGCCGGCCCATCTCGCTCGCGCCGCGATACAACCGTGCGGCCGCGCTCATCCGGTCGCGATCGAAGGCTAGGTCGCCGAGCACCTCGCGCAAGAGCGCGGACTCCCGGCGGAAGACGCCGGCGCGCGCCATCGCGCGCGCCTCACGGACGACACGCACGCACTCGCGCCGCGCGCCACGCGCCCGGAGAACCATGGCACGGACGGTCAAGGCGCGGACGATCGTCAATGGCGTGCCCGCCCGACCGGCAAGCGTCACCGTAGCGTCGGCTTCCGAGAGAGCGCTGTCCCACTCCCCCACCCAGTACGCCGACACCGCGACGTTCACGCGATAGCGTGCTGCTTCCGCATGCGCCTCCACCTCGGTGAACATGCGCACGGCCGTACGGAGGTGCCGATCGGCGGTGTGCCATTCCCCGCGGCGCATCGCCACAAGTCCCAGGTTGCCATAGGCCGCGGCGGTGAGCCACGTGCGTTCGCGCGCGAGCGACGCCGAGGCGAGCCCCAGCAGCGCGTCGTTCTCCGCAGCGGCCAGATCGCCCTGCCGGTAGTGCGCGCGAAACGCGGTCACGTACCAGCGGCTACGCAAGTCCTCGTCCGCAGCGCTCAGCAACGCCCCGTGGGAATGGAGCAGTGCGAGCGCGTCCATATCGCGCTCGAGTTTCGCGAGCGCACCCGCCCCCTTGATGACGGCGAAGCAGCGAATCCTCGGCGACCCATCGGACTGCACAACACGGAGCGAGGCGTGGAGGAGGTCCTCCCACCGCTCGTCGTTCTGGAGTCGCTCTAGTTCGCTGGTTGTCTCGTCAGTTCGTCGATCGGGACCGAGAGGGTCACGACTCATCGAGACCTCAGCGCACCAAGTAGCGCGCGACGAGCAGGTGGATGATCGACCGGAGGGTGACGACCGGCTTGCCGATCTCCGTCCGCCGCTGCGCCGAGGAGCGCGTGACGGGCGCCTTCTGAATCACACCCGGTTCGCCGGGCATGGACGGAGCCCCGATCGTCGGTTCATCCGGAACGCCACCCTGGCCTCCGCTGCTCCCGCCGCCGCCCACCGGCTCTTCCGGGCCGAGGGACATGCGGTATTGGTGTGCGGCGACTGAATGAGCCGGCAGGACAATCGTGCCGAAGACGGCGATCAGGATCGCCGCGCTCCCCACGAACAGCACGTGCCGCCGACAGAACTTCGTGCGCAGCATGAGCGCACCCTCCCATGGTGTGGGACGTTCGACTGTCAGGTAACGAGGGGGCTGTAATTGAGGGATCGTGGACTACTGGACAATTACCGTACCGGACCGCGGTCCGGAGCGTCAACGATTGTCTGGGGGGCCGGCCTCGTCCTCGCCCGGCGATACTGCACGATCATGTGCACCGCGAGGGCGATCACCAATGCGCCGAACACCTGCTGCAGTCGCGCGGCAGCCAAACGAGCGGAGAGCAGGGACCCCGCGACGGCGGTGGCGATGGATCCCGCGACGAGCCACGGGACCATCGTCGTTCTCACCTGGCGACGTACGACGTAGCCGCGGAGTCCCGCGATCGCCGTCGGCACCACCATGATCAGCGACGCGCTTTGCGCGAGGTGTTGTGGCACGCGCAGGAGCAGCGTCAGCATGGGCACGAGCAACACGCCGCCGCCCACGCCGAGGAATCCGCTCAGAAGTCCGATCGTCGCGCCGAGCGCGACGAC
>CAZEPH010000151.1:0-6585 GCA_964514075.1 uncultured bacterium
GGATACCCTGAGCGACGACGAGATCGTGGCGCTCATCGGCGCGCTCGCGGAGCGCGGCGTGCGCAAGGTGCGCCTCACGGGCGGCGAGCCGCTGCTGCGTTCCGGCTTCGTGGCGCTGGCGCGCCGCGTCGCGGCCGTGCCGAGCATCGAGTTCCTCGGCGTGACATCCAACGGCGTGCTTCTCGCGCGCGCGCTGGACGAGTTGCTCGAGGCGGGCGTGCACGGCATCAACCTCTCGCTGGACACGTTCGACCGCGAGCGCTTTCGCGCGATGTGCGGCGTGGACGCGCTGGACGACGTGCGCGCCGCGTTGGACGGCCTTCTCGCCCGGCCGTTCACGCAGCGCAAGCTGAACGTGGTGATTCAGCGCGGCGTCAACGACGACGAAATCCCGGCCTTCGCCGAGCTCGCACGTTCCCACGCGATCGACGTGCGCTTCCTCGAGTTTCTGCCGTTCTCCGGCAACCGTTGGTCGCCCGAGCGATGGATGCCCGCGGGCGAGATGATCGCGCGCATCGAGGAACACTGCGCGACGTCTCTCGCGCCGCTCGCGGACGACGGCGGCGTGGCACGCATGTACGTGCCCGGCGGTTTTCGCGGGCGCATCGGCTTCATCACCGGCATCAGCCACAAGTTCTGCGACGGGTGCACGCGCTTGCGCGTGAGCGCGCGCGGCGAGTTGCGCCCGTGCTTGTATCTGGATCGCGGCGTGGAGCTGCGCGATCTCGTGCGCGCGGGATCGCTCGACGGCGCGCTGGACGAACGCGTGCGCGCCGCGCTCGAAATGAAGCCATGGGAGAACGCCCTCAACCCCCATCGCGCACCGGAGGGGATTCCGGTGATGACGATCCTCGGCGGATAACCCTAATGGATCGCACGCGCCTCACCCACGTCGGCGCCGACGGAACGCCCCGCATGGTGGACGTCTCCGGCAAGTCCGTCACGGAACGCGTCGCCCGCGCCGAGGCGTTCGTGCGGCTCGCGCCGGAGACGATCGCGCTCCTGCGCGAGGGGCGCACTCCCAAGGGCGATCCGCTCACCGTTGCGCGTCTCGCCGGCATCATGGCCGCGAAGAAAACATCCGAGTTGATTCCGCTCTGCCATCCGATTCGCCTCGACGGCGTACAGGTGGACGTCTCTGTGGAGGACACCGGGGTGCGTGTGCGAACGGAAGCGCGCGCACGCGACGTGACCGGTGTGGAGATGGAAGCGCTCACGGCCGCAAGCGTCGCCGCGCTCGCCGTGTACGACATGGTGAAGGCGGTGGAGCGCGGCGCGGTGATCGAATCGGCGCGCGTGACCTACAAAAGCGGTGGGCGGAGCGGGGAGTGGTGCGCGGAGGAGCGCGCGTGACCCGCATCGGTGTGGTGATCGTCAGCGATCGCGCCGCGCGCGGAGAGCGCGCCGACGCGTGTCTCGAGGTGATTCGCCGGTGGGCGGACGCGCACGGACACGAGGTCGGCGAGGACCGGCTCGTACCGGACGACGGCGCGCAGATCGAGGATGCGCTGCGCGCCGTGTGCTCGGCGAACGTGGACGTCGTCTTGACGTCGGGCGGAACCGGCCTGGCGCCGCGCGACGTGACGCCCGAGGCCACGCGTCGTGTGATCGATCGCGCGACGCCCGGCCTCGACGAGATGCTGCGCCGCGTCTCCGCGGAGAGGACGCCGATGGCCGCGCTCTCCCGCGGTGTGAGCGGCCTCGCGGGACGCACGTTGATCGTGAACTTGCCGGGGAGCCCGCGCGCGGTGGAGGAATACCTGCAGATGATGCAGCCGATCCTCCCGCACGCCGTGGAGATCGCGCACGGCGCCGATCACGATGCGCCGCAAACGAACGGGCACCCGCACGCGCACACACACGCGCCCGCGCACAACACGGTGCACCCTGCGCGGCGCGAACTGCTCGAGCGCGACGACGCCCTCGCCCGCATCGCCGCGCGCCTGCCGGAACTCGGCACGACGTACGCGGACATCGCGGACGCGGCGGGATGCGTGTGCGCGGAAGACGTGCGCGCACAGGTCGACGAGCCGGCGTTCGCGCGCTCCGCGATGGACGGCTACGCGTTTCCCGCGCGCCTCGCGTCCTCGCGCGAGTGGTTGCGCGTGGTCGGGGAGAGCCATGCGGGGGATCCGCCGCGCGAGTGGTCGGACGTGGACGGCGTAGTGCGGATTCTCACGGGCGCGCCGCTGGGGCCGGGCCTCGTCGGCGTCATCCCGCAGGAAGACGTGGAGGTGCGCGAGACGGACGGCGCGCGCGAGGTACGTTTTGTCGAAACGCCGAGCGCCGGCGACTGCGTGCGCCCCGCCGGACACAGCCTGCCGCGCGGCGCGCTGCTGGTGACGCGCGGGACCATGATCGGCGCAGCCACGCGCGCCGTTCTCACGGGCGCGGGCGAAGCGCGCGTGCACGTCGTGCGGGCGCCGCGCGTCGTGTGCGTCAGCACGGGCGACGAGGTCGTCCCGCTGCTCGGCCCGGGCCAAGCACTCCCGCCCGGACGCATCTTCGATACGAACTCGCCTTTGCTCGAGACGCTTCTCGCGGACGACGGCGCGGTCGCGTGTGGCACGTTGGGTGCGGCGGACTCCCTGGACCGCACGACGGCCGCCCTCGCGCGCGCGCTCGACATGAGCGACGTCGTGCTCACGATGGGCGGTATCTCGGTGGGGGACCGCGATCACGTGGCGCGCGCGCTGGAGCTTCTCGACGCGGAGCCGATCGTGCACGGCGTGAACTTCCGCCCCGGACGTCCGTTCGCCGCGTTCCGCGCCGGGGAGAAGATGGTGTTCGCCCTGCCGGGGAATCCCCTGTCCGTGCTGGCGACGTACGTGCTGTTCGTACGACCCCAACTGGATCGCCTGATGCAGCGCACGCCGGCCGAGCCCGCGTGTGCGCTGCTGCGCTCGGCGGTGCAGAATCCGGGTGGACGATGGTGGGCCGCGCTCGCGGAACTGCGCATGACCGGCGCCACGCTCGGCGCCACGGTAGACACGTCGAGTCTCGACAGCGGGAGCTTGCTCCCGCTCACGCGCGCGACGGGGTTCGTGCTGTTACCGCCGCACGCCGCGTGCGCGCCGGGCGACGTCGTGCAGGCGTTCCCGCTCGTGCGCGGGAGCATCATATGACCTGCGAGGTTCGCGTGCGCCTGCACGGTCCGTTGGTGGATTGCGCCGGTGTGCGCGAGGTCACGCTTGCACTGCGGTCCGGCGCAGCGGCGGCGGACGTCTGGGACGCTCTCGCGCCCGCCGTGCGTGCGATGCGCGCGCAGTGCGTCCTCGCGGTGAACGACGCGTGGGCCGACGCCGCGCACGCGCTCGCACCGGGCGACGTGATCGACGTCATCCCGCCGGTGAGCGGCGGGTGAACGAGCGCGTGCGTCTGGTGCGCATCGGCGAGGGCGCGGTGGAGGCGCGCGAGTTGGAGTCGCTCGTGCGCACGCCCGCGGCAGGTGCCGTGGTGGTCTTCCTCGGCACGACGCGCGCGGATCGCGAAGAGGACGGCGTGATCCACGCGCTCGACTACGAAGCGGCACGCCCGCTCGCGAACACGGAAGTGGAGGCGATCGCGACGGAGGCGGTGACGCGCTACGCGCTCACCGCGGTGGCCGTGCATCACACGCTGGGCCGTGTGGACGCCGGCGACGCGAGCCTGGGTGTGGCGCTGTCCGCCGCGCACCGGGCCGAGGCGTTCGCCGCGATGGACTGGATCGTGAGCGCGATCAAGTCGCGCGTGCCCATCTGGAAGCGGAACGTGCTGAGCGATGCGCGTCCCGGCGCGTGGGCCGCGGGCACGCCGGTCCGCTCGCGAGAGAGGAGCGCGTGAGGCGTGCGCTCGTGTGCGCCGCGGTCACGTTCGCACTTGGATGCGCGGCGCGCTCGCACGCGGCGGACTCGCGCACGTACCTGGACGGCAACGCGCTGCGTCTGCTCGTCACGAATCACGGATCGTTCGCGTACGATTCGTCGTCGGCGAACGGCGGGTTGGAGTATCCCGCGTGCTCGCGGCGCACCGTCGCGTACGCGGCGGGCCTGTGGATCGGCGGGCGCGTGAACGGCGAGACCCGCGTGGCCGTCGCAGAGTACGAGGACGAGTACGCGCCCGGGACCGCCGCAAGCAGCGCGCCGGACGCGGACCGCCGCATCTACCGCATCGTGCGCGGCGACAGCACGTCCGCGGACTACCGCAGCTGGCACAACGGCGCGGCGCGCGCACAGGGCGCTCCATTGGATGCGCGCGGCGTCCCGCTCCTTCTCGGCGATGTGACGCTGTGGTGCGCCTACACCGACGCCGATCCCGCCCGTCACACCGCGCACGCCGGGTCGAGCGCACCGCTCGGCGTGGACGTGGATCAACTCGCGTGGGCGTACGCGCGGCCCGGCGCGCTCGACCGCGCGGTGTTCCTGCGCTTTCGCGTGACGAACACCAGCGCACACCGCATCGACTCGGCCGTCGTCGCCGTGTGGTGCGATCCCGACATCGGCGGCGGACTGGACGACTTCGTCGGCTTCGACGCCGCACGCGGCATGGGCTACGCATACAACGCGACGAACGACGACGTCGCCTACGGCGCATCGCCGCCGGCCCTCGGTATCGACGTGCTCCAGAGCCCGCTCGGCGAGGACGGCGCGCCGCTCGGCGTCACCGCGTTCACGAAGTACATCGGCGGGACCGATCCCGCCGGCGCACGCGCGAGCGATTGGCTCATGCGCGGGCGAGACGGGGTGACGGGCCGCCTCGGACACGATCCCGTCTCCGGCGCGGACACACCGGTGTGGCTCACGGGCGATCCCCTGACGCGCACCGGATGGATCGACTCCATCGAAACGGACCGACGCATGTTGCTTGCGTGCGGGCCGTTCACGCTGGAGAGCGGCGGCGGTTCGCGCAGCCTCACGATCGCGCTCGTCGTCGGTCACGGTGCGGATCGTCTCGACAGCGTGGCGGACCTCCGCCGCGTGGACGACGACGTGCAATCCGTATTCGACGGCTCACTCGCCCCGCCGCCGGCGACGGCTGCAAGTGGCGCGGCGATCGCCGTGTTCAGTGCCGTGCCGCGCGCGTACGACGCGCTCGACGTGTGCGTGTCCCTGCCGCGGAGCGGCGCACCGCGCCTGGCGTTGTACGATCTCGCGGGACGCGAGCGCGTGGCGCACGTCTTGGACGCGATGACCGCAGGGCAACATCGCGCGCGTCTTCCCCTTCCGGGCCATCTTCCAGCAGGAGCGTACATGCTTCGGATGTCGATCGGCGGCGCGTCTGCCGCGCGCCGCGTGGTGGTGCTCTAGACATGCTCACGGCACAGCGCATCGCGCTGATCGGGTGCGGCACGATGGGACGCGCGATCGCCTCCGGTCTCATCGCCACGGGCGCCGTCGCGCGCGAGAGCCTGCACGCGACGGATCGCACGCACGCCGCGGCCGACAAGCTCGCGCACGAACTCGGCATCGCGACGTCCATCGACAACGCAGCGGCCGCGCGCGATGCGGACGTCGTCATTCTGTGCGTCAAGCCGCAGAGCGTGGAGAACGTGCTGCGCGGTCTGCACGGAGCGGTGGCGCACACACCCCTCGTGATCTCCATCGCGGCGGGCATCAGCACGTCGTTCGTGGAGGACCGCCTCGGGCCGAACGTGCCCGTGGTGCGCGCGATGCCCAACACGCCGTGCGCGATCGGCAAGGGCATGACGGTCGTCTCGCCCGGCACGCACGCGACGGAGCAACACGTCGCGATCGCCCGCGCGATCTTCGAGAGCGTGGGGCGGTGCGTGGAGTTGGAGGAGAAGCATCTCGACACGGTGACGGGGCTCACCGGGAGCGGACCCGCGTTCATCTACGTGGTGATCGAGGCGCTGGCCGACGGCGGCGTGATGCGCGGACTGCCCCGTCACGTCGCGACGGAGTTGGTTGCGCAGACGACGCTGGGCGCCGCGGAGATGGTACTGGCGACGGGCCGTCACCCCGCGGCGTTGAAGGACGACGTGACGACTCCCGCAGGCTGCACGATCGCCGGCATTCTCGCGCTGGAGGACGGGCGCATTCGCTCGGTGCTCGCGCGCGGTGTGGAGACGGCCGCGCGCGTCGCGGGCGAGTTGGGGAAATCGTGAGCGTCACGCACGCGCGCCTGGCGGAGTTGGACGCGGCGGGCGCGGAGTACGCGCTGGTCACGGTGATCGCGGTGCGAGGGTCGTCGCCGCGTGAAGCGGGTGCGCGCATGCTCGTGTTCGCTGACGGGCGCACCGAGGGATCGATCGGCGGCGGCGGTTTGGAGAATGACGCCGTGCGGGATGCGCGCGCGCTGCTTGCGTCGCCCGTGCACGGCGATCACCTCGTGCGCGGATACGCGCTCAACATGGCGCGCGATCAGTGCTGCGGCGGTGAGGTGGAGGTGTACATGCGCGTGCAGCGCGCGCGGCCGCACGTCGTGTTGGTCGGCGCGGGGCACGTCGCACACGCGATCGCGCGCGTGCTGGAGGGCGCCGCGGTGGACGTGAGCGTGATCGACGACCGCGCCGAGTGGAACACCGCCGAGCGCTTTCCGCACGCGGCGCGCATCGTCGATGCGCCCGAGGACGTGTTGCTCGATCAC
>CAZEPH010000152.1:0-6574 GCA_964514075.1 uncultured bacterium
CCGTCGTGAGCGCCAGCGCCACCAGTACCGCGAACATCACGCTGACGAGACGCTTCATGCGCTGCGAGCCGTTCCACACGCGCACCGACCACCCGAAAGACGATTGCATCATGTTCAGTTCGTGCCTCTTTCTTTACGACGCCGGCAGGAGCGGCTTCACCGCTGCTTCGAACGTCGCGTAGTCCTGCGCACCCACCCAGCTCTTTTGGATCACGCCGTTCGCATCGATCACGAACGTCGTCGGAAACGCGCGCACGCCGTAGTTCGCGAGCGACGCTTGATCCGCCATGGGGATGGAATAGGTGAGTCCGTTCTTCTCCGCGAATGCCTTCACGAGAGAGGGCCCCTCTTCGTCGGCGGAGACACCGAGCAGGACGAAGCCCTTGTCCTTATATGCGTCGTGCAGCTTCACCAGGTCCGGCAGTTCCGCGCGGCACGGTCCGCACCACGTCGCCCAGAAGTTCACCATGACGACCTTGCCCTTGTACTCGGCGAGGCTCACGGGCTGGCCGTTGATATCGGTGAGCGCGAAGGCCGGCGCGGTTTGTCCCTGCGAAAAGCCGACCGTCGCGCCGTTCTTGGTGCCCGATGAGCCGCAGCCCGCGAGCGCCAGCGCCGCGAACAATGCGGTGGATACCACGAAACGACGTGTGTGCACGATGCTCCTTCTCCTACGTGTTGCTCAGCCGGCTCGCCCAACTCGAGATGAGCGACAGCTTGTTGCTCACCATCAAGAGCCCGACGAGGATCACGATCACCCCGCTTGCGACCTCGATCGCGTGGAAGTGCTTCTTCACGCCCTTCGATGCCGTGAGGAACCGGTTGATCCCGAGTGCCGCGAGCAAGAACGGAATGCCGAGGCCCAACGAATAGATCGTGAGCAGATACACGCCCGTGCCCACAGTTTGCTGGTTCGCGGCGTAGACCAGGATCGCGCTCAGTTGCGGGCCGATGCACGGCGTCCACCCGAACGCGAACGTGAGCCCCACCAGGAACGCACGGAGAGGTCCGACGCTACGACTCACCGCATTGGTTGTGTCGAGGCGCTTTTCGTACTGCAGGCCCGGGAGGCGAATGAGCCCCGTCAGGTGCAGTCCCAAGAGAATGACGACCACTCCTCCCACGCGTGTGATCAGCGGAATGTTCTTGAGGAGGATCTGCCCGACCCAGGTCGCCGTGGCGCCCAGCGCGACGAAGACGACCGTGAATCCCAAGATGAACGACAAGGCGCCGATGACCACACGCCGCGTCAAGCCCGCCGTGTCGCCGCGGCGGAGTTCCTCCACCGACGCACCCGACACGATGCTCACGTACACAGGAATCAGCGGCAGCACGCAGGGTGACGCAAACGACGCGACCCCTGCACCGAGGGCCCACAGGGTCCCGCCAATTTCCATTGTGTCTCCTCGACTTCGATCCCTCGCCCCGCCTTGGTCCTGCGGAGCAACCGGGGGAGCGGGGAGCCTAGCAGGGCCGTGTTGGGAGAGTCAATCGGCGGCCTCGTCACGAGAGTCCGGCATCAGGTGCTCCTTCCTACATTCCCTTATGTGTCACCCGTGGAAGAGGAAAGCCCTATGACCCGGACTACTTCGTTGTTCCCGTTGAGTTTAGCTGCAGCACTCGCCCGCCCGGCCTGCGGCAACGTGGGGCAACCCGACGCGAACGACTGCCCTCCATGCGCCGGCTGTGGCACACTGCGCGCTCCCCCGTGCTCCACCCAACCGCAATTCGGCCTGGATCGATTCGGGAGGTGCCCTCGATGCCGTCTCGCCAGTGGATTGCTCGCGCGTTCGCCGCCGCGGCGTGTGCGCTTGCTCTCGTCGCCGGGCGCGCTGCCGCGGCTGCGTCCCCGAGTGCCACCGGTCCGGCTCACCGATTCACCGTCGAGCGCCTCGCGGATGGCGTCTTCGCGGTGGTGCGCCAAGATCTCCCTGGCCTCATGGTCGACGCGAACAATCTGTTCATCATCGGCGACCGCGACGTGATCGTCGTCGACAGCAACGGCGCGCCAGCGATCACCCGCGAGGTAGTGAAGGCGCTACGTGCGCTCACCCGGTTGCCTGTGCGCTACGTCATCAACACGCACTGGCACGACGATCACATCCGCGGCAACAGCGTCTACGCGGCGGAGTTTCCCGGCGCCGAGTTCATCGCCCACGCCGCCATGCGTCCGTACATGGCTGCGCAAGGCGAGGCGAACCGGCGCGACTTCGTGACGCAGGCGCCGGGCTTTGCGGCCTACATTCGACAGACGATGGCGGCCGGCAAGGATCTCAACGGCGACTCGCTTACCGCCGCGATGCGCGCCAGCTACGAGAGCGATCTCGGTCTCGTCGATGTGGTCCTCGCCGACAGCCTGCGCTCGCCGACGGTCTTGCCGACGCTGACCGTGACCGATTCCCTGACCCTCTATCGCGGGGACCGGACGATCGTCATTCGCAGCGTGGGTGCTGGACACACGGGCGGCGATTTGGTGGTGGAACTGCCGCGCGAGCGGATCATCGCCACCGGTGACCTGGTGGCGTGGCCGGTGCCGCTGGTGGGCGACCCACAGTCGCATATCGGGAGTTGGGGGCCGGCGCTGCGGCGCGTGATGGCCGCCCGACCGGCGATCGTGGTGCCGGGGCATGGACCGCTCCTGCGGGATCTGGCGTACGTCGAAACGCTGGCGGGGATGTTCGAGTCGATCGCGCAGCAGGCCAGCGCGGCAGTGGCGCGGGGAGATTCGCTCGACGCCTGTGGCCGCTCGCTCGCCGTCGCGCCGTTCGGCGACGCGCTCTGCGGGACCTCCGCGGTGCGGCGGTTCCTCTTCGACATGTACGTGCGCGGAGCGGCGGCGACCTGCGCTTGTCGGGAGGCGCTGGCCGCGGCCACCGTGCGGTGAGCGGGGCCGTGATGCGGGCGCGGTGACACGCCCCCGCTCTTGCTCGCCGCACATCGCGCAGGTCGAGACTCCCAGATGCGTCGATGGGCGTCGCGCCCAGCGCCGCGCCTCCGCGCGGGTAGTCACGCGCGCGGAGGATCACGCGCCTGCATGGTGTGGCGTGCGCGGGAGCGGATCGATCGCCCGGAAGGCGAGTGCCTCCGCCAGGTGGTTCCGGTCCACGCACTCGCTCGTCGCGAGGTCGGCGATCGTTCGCGCGACACGGAGCACGCGCCGATGGCTTCGCGCCGAGAGACCAAGCCTCTCGACGGCGCGCGTGAGGATGTCTTGCGCGTCGGACGTGACGCGCAGCGCGGCGATGCCCCGCACGGACCGCGCGACGGCGCGACGACGCAGCGCCCGAAAAGCGCGGGCGTCGAGGACGCGGGCTCGAACCACGGCAGAGCCCTCCGCGTCGTCCGGATGCGCGAGGTCCCGTACCGGAACCGCGTGCAGATACACCCACATGTCGATGCGGTCGAGGATCGGTCCAGAGATCCGCGCCCGATACGTCGCGAGACGCGAGACGGCGCATTGGCATTCGCGGCGCGTGTCGCCGTAGTGGCCGCACGGACATTCCTGCGTTGCGTATTTGTTGTGTCTTTGGAAGCGGAGGGATCGTAGGAGAGGTGGATGATCACCGCATCTGAAGTGATCTCAATGCGTTCGGTGATCGTCTCCACGATCTGGCGCTTCTCCTCGAAAGTAAGATCGGGCCATCTTCCGTACAGGTCGCGCGCTTCCGCGATGATCTCGTCACTGGAATGGATCTGGATCTTGCGGTAGTCGAGATCGGCTTGGAGACGTGGCAACTCGTCGTCGATCTGCTGTGCTCGTTCTTCGAGGGGCCGCCACAACGCGCCAAAACTCTCGGCGGAGAGCTGATCCGCCATGTGCAGTTTGTACAGTTTTGTCATCTCGGCAGCGAGCTTCTGCCTCTCCCCACCAAGAGCGTCGAGCACTTCTTCCTTCGCCTTCAGTGTGTCATCGGCTGCCGCCAGATGGGCGGCGACCTCTTCCGGGGAGAAGACGAAGTCGCGGAGCTTGTGCTGGAAAACCGCCTCGAGGTCTTCCGTGCCAATCTTGGTGCGGCACTTCGGACAGACGTACTTCCGGGAGTTCGTGAACACGTACATCCTTTGGCCGCAGTGGCAGAAGACGACCCCCGCGAACAGGTGTACGGTTTTCTTGGCGGGCTTTCGATCGCGGTTCCGTTCAAGAATCGCGTTGCATCGCTCCCACAGTTCGTCCGAGACGATCGCCTCGACGGGCGTGAGCACCCACTCGTTCTCGGGCTTCAACCTCCAGTGCTTGCCTTCACCCGTCGAACTCGTGTAGTTCGCGCGGCGGAGTCCCTTCGCCGTTGGATCCTTCAGGAGCCGCGCGACGGTCGTGTCGGTGAACTTCGATCCGTTCCGAGTTCTGTGGCCCGCCTCGTTGAGGAGGCGAGCGACTGTCTTCTTGCGCCCGTGCTCTGCGAACAGGTCGTAGAGGCGTTTCCGCACAGGAGCCTCTTGCGGGTCCGGCACCAACTCGCGGGCCTCCCACCGGTAGCCGAAGGGAGCCGCGCCGCCCAAGGGCTTCCCCAGCTTGGCCCGGATCGGAACAGAAGCCGCAACGCGATCGCTCGTTTCTTCGCGTTCCCATTGGGCCATCGCGGCAATCATCGTGTAGAACAGCCGGCCGGCAGGCGAGGTGGTGTCGATGGACTCAGCGAGAGAGACCAGGTCGGCGTTGTGCTCACGGAAGACATCCGCGAAGTCGAGCAGCTCACGAGTGTTCCGAGCGAGGCGTGCGAGCTTCGAGAAGATCAGGCCAGTAATGTGTCCCGAGCGTATGTGGCCGAGCATCCGTTGCGCTTCGGGCAGGTTCCAGACCGACTTCCCGGAGAGCCCTTCGAGGTGGTAGACCTCGCGCACGGTCCAGCCCTTGGACTCCGCGTAGTAGCTTGCGCGCTTCTCATGGTTTTCCGGACTCTCGCCTCGCGCCTGGTCTTCCGTCGAGACGCGGATCCAGATGCCGACCGACTTTCGTTGTTCCACGCCTTGCGTGCGAGCCATGGCGCCCCTCTCCGTCCGCAAACAACCCGGAGCGTCAGCCTAGCATGGAGGAATGACGCGCGCGGTCCCCAAGGCCCACAGGCGACCATTGGACTACCTCGCGCACGTTTTCCCACAGGTCGCCGAGTGGGCCTCGATCAGAACTTCACCTGTTCGATCCGGGCAAGACGCCTCGTCGCATCTGCCATGATCCTGGCAATGGCCTGTCGTCGGGTAACTGCATCTTGGTTCGTCGCCCGTCGGTATCGGACACGCACGCGATAGCCACGAAAGTCTTCGTCGGTTCGCGCAGCCGCATCGAGCGTTTCCAGCAGCGCAAATAACCCGTCTGGCGTTTCGCAGTGCACTCGTTCGCGCTGAGGGTCGGGCAGTGCAGCGATGAACCTTCTCGCTCTCAAGAGAACTCTCTTGTCCGTCGAGACGAACACTACTTGCCAGCACTTGGCTGCAAGGCCCTTCTGGATGTTTGCGATCTCGCATTCCGGAAGCGTGGTCACCCAGATCTCGCAAGCGACCACGTGTTCACCCTTCTGGAGCGCCACTACCGCCGGTCCGAGTTCGCCGAACGCGCGCTCTTCCGTCGACACACGCCATCCATGCGCCTCTGCCCACCGGCGAATGAGTTCCCGAACGTACTTGTCACGCGCTCCTTCACGTCCCGGTGTTGGAACAGCATTCGCAGACGAGTCCCGGGCTGTGTTCGGGACTTGTGATTCCTCGCACGACGGTGGTGCGTGCATCCTGCGTGATCCCTCAATGATCTGTTCGCGGCCCATGATCTGCGCGAGGACTTGGCGAGCAAGCACGAGACCAAGCCGGCAATTGCGCGCACCAGGCGAAGTCTGTCCCTCGCCGACGGATACTTCCGTTGCCGGTGGCAGACAGTCCGGTGGTCACTGACGCTCTAGCGATACACCGGCGGGTCGTCCTGCCGCCTCCCCGAAACCGACTGACGGTGCCCCCAACTCTGGACCGGTTCAAGTTAGTAGTCCCGGGTTGTGTTGATGCATCCAGCGTGCGGCATATTCGAGCGGCGTGAGCTGCCCGAGCGAGCGATGCGGCCGCACCGTATTGTAATCCCAGCGAAAGTGCGCCAGCGCCGCGCGCGCCTCCGCGAGGGTGCGTGTTCAACAACTCGTCGCGCATCCGACCGTTGAAGCTCTCCGCATACGCATTCTGTGTCGGTTTCCCCGGCTGAATGAACGCCAGCTCCACGCCATGCTCGTACGCCCATTGATCGAGCGCGCGGCTGCGCAGCTCCGGACCGTTGTCGACGGTGAGCCGCTGCGGATACGCCCCGCGCTCCAGCGCGATCGTCTCGAGGATCTCGATCACGCGCGCCGCCGGCAGACTCGTGTCCGCTTCACACGCGAGATTCTCCCGCGAGAGCGTGTCGACGACGTTGAAGATGCGCACCCGCCGGCCCGTCGTCAACGCGTCACTCACGAAGTCTGCGGCCCAGCACTCGTTGATCTGCTCCGGGGCGACGAGCGGCCGCCGCGCCACCGCCACCCGCTTGCGCCGTCGCTGCCGCACGTGCAACTGCTCCTCGCGATACAAGCGCCACACCCGCTTGTGATTGATCGCGTGG
>CAZEPH010000153.1:0-6548 GCA_964514075.1 uncultured bacterium
GCCACGATGGCCGTCGCGCCGAAGAACGGCAGGAGGACCGTCGCCTTCTCGGGGGCTTGCAACAGACCCACCGTCGGCGTTCGCAGAACCGCAGTAATCGCCGCGCCGACGAGCAGCGACAGCGTGCTCACGGCGTACGCATTCCCGATCAGCCCGCCCGCGTCCGCGCGACCGAGCTTGAGCCACACGAGCGTCCAGAAGATGGGCGTCGCAAAGAGAAGGCCGATGCCGGCAACGGCGGTCACCAGGAACATCGCGTCCGGCGCGTGATAGTGCGTGAGCGCCAGAACGACGGCCCCCATCGCGAGCCCCGCCACGGCGGACATCAGGGCCAGCGACCGCAGCGTGCGCGCGTGGTCCGCGTTCGCGCTCGCCGGCTGGAATGCGCGCCACAGGTACAACATCCCCGACGCGAACGACGTCGCAAAGGCGCCCGTGCCGAGCACCACGCACGGCACGTGAATCTTGATCCAGTAGCTTTGCAGCGCGGGCATGAGTTGCGGCTGGATCTGCTTCGGGAAGATCGCCGCAACGAGCAGGATGCCGAACGCGATCGGCGCAACGAATGCCCCGGTGTAGTTCTCGCGCATCTTGATCACGACAAGACCCAGATACACGAGCGACACCGACCACGTCAGAAAGCGCAGGTACTCGTGCATGTTGGAGATGGGGAAGTACCCGTCCAACTTCCACCGGACGACTTGTCCGACCGTGAGCACGAGGAACGCCGCCGCGATCAAGAGGCTCGCGAAGCGCGCGGCGGATGGACGCCGCATCGCCAGGAATCCTCCGTACGAGGCGGTCGCGCCTCCGTACAACCCGAGTGCGGTCCAGAAATACGGCAAGTCGTTGTTCATGAGTTCATCACCCTCCCCGAGGCCGCGGCGAGGGGGGCCGTCCCGGACGCGGTCGCGTGCTTCCCATGCGCGCGTGATGATCCACCGGACGAGCGGCGCGCTGTCTCATCGCCCGGCGTAACGACGTCGGCTGTCGCCGAGAGCTCGCGTGCGAGCATCTCGGCGAATTGCCGAAAGTGGATCTCGAATCCCCTGCGGTTCTTGTACGTGCGGCCCGACAACCGCACGATCGTTCCGCCATCGTCCGTTCGGTCCACGCACGCGAACACTTGCCGGTGCGTGTAGAGGAACATGATGGGGAGAAGCCCAAGACCGAAGATGATAAACCCGACGAGGAGCAAAGGCGCCCCTGGATTTTTTGCGACCTGAAAGCCGGTGATGAGAGTCGGCTTGATCCCCATGAGTTGGAATTGGATCGGCGACGGTACGAGGTGAATGTCGGAGTTGAGGAACACCCAGTCTTCGTACAGCTTCCGATCGCCTTGCCAGAGCTCGCACAGCACCGCCGGGTTGTTGGGATCCGCGGAGCGTGTCGTCACCTCGCGCGTGGCGGGATCCACCTGGAAGTCCGATACGTACCGCGCGAGACGCGCGCTGAACGGCGTCCCGGGAATCGCGACGAGCTTGTCGAACGGAAGCGTGACGGCTTCCGTGAGCGCCTCCGCCGGCTTCTGCGATTGCCCGAGCTGCTCTTGAATGCGCAGCATCGGTGGCAGCTTGGACAACCGCTCCAACTCCGCGCCTTCCGGGCCGCGCACCAATCGCACCTGCGCGAAGTCGACGCGCTCCGGATCCTGGCTGTACGTCGCCTGATAGTAGTTGATGCCGTGGATGACGAGCGGCTCGTTCACCTCGATGCGCTTCGTCTTGTACGGCTTGCCGTCACGCAGCACCGTTGTGAGGGAGACATAATCCTTCACCTCACCGCGATCGTTCACCTCGATGAAGAAACTGTCGACGCGCACGACCTCGTTCGGGACGCCGGGAACGGCGACGTGCTCCCCCGATCGCGCGTTCGCCTGAACGGAGAACGAGTACAACGCACCCACCACGCCGCCGAGGAGAATCGTGAGCAGGCCGATGTGAATCACGTACGGCATCATGCGCGACATCTGCCCGGTCCCAGCGGAGAAAACCGTCGCGCCGCCGCCGTCAGCCGCGCGTTCGGAGACGCGGTATTTGGAGCGCCTCAGCGCGGCGCGCAGTGCGTCCGCCGCCGCGCCCGGCGACAGCCGCGTCGCGATGCGGCCGCGAATCGGCGCTCCGTCGTATGCCGAGGGCGTCTGAAGGAACAGCGGATGAAACGCCATGCGCCACGCGATAGGCATCCGGTTGATCGAACACACGACGATGCTCGCGCCGATCAGCACCTCCAGCGTGACGTACCACCACGAGCGAAAGCAGCGATCGACCTGCCAGAACAGGATCACGTTCTTCCAAAAGACGCCGTACTTCTGCGTGTACTCCGCCTCCGTCCCGGCCTGCGGGATCATGAGACCGACGAACGACCCCAGCGTGAGCAGAAGCAACAGGAACAGCGCAAACTTGATCGACGAGAACGTGTACCAGATGCGGTCGAGCAACGCGGCGCCGCGTTGAAAACGAAACCCGAGGTCTTCCTCGGACGGCGAGGCGGACAAACTCCTGGGTGTGTCGCTCATGTATAGCCTATGTGTCTCCGTTGAACGAAGGTGCGACGCCGCTGGATCCGTTGGTGCGCGACCCGTCCGTTTCCAATCCGAAGAGGTATCCGACCGCGTCTTCGAGTGTGGCGTACGAGTCGGAGTCCGCCGCCGCGGTGCGCAGACGAACGGACGGCTCGTGCAGGATCCGGTGCACGAGAGTCGCCCCGTACTTTCGCACGAGTTCCTTGTCGCGTGGTGAGAGATGATCGAGCCGCGCGAGTATGCGCGACTCCTCTTCTTCGCGCACGTTTTCGAGACGCGAGCGCAAGGCGGTGAGCGTCGGAAGGACCTTGCGGCTCCGGTACCACGCGAGGAACCGCTCGGTCTCCTCCGTCACGATGCCGCGCACCACGCCCATCTCCCGTTCGCGTCGCTCGCGATTTTGCGCGACGACCTGACCCAAGTCGTCGACGTCGTACAGGAAGACGTTGTACACCTCGCTGGCCGCCGGGTCGATGTTGCGCGGCACGGCGATGTCGATGAGGAAGAGCGGCCGATGCCGCCGCGCGTTCATCGCCTCGCGCACCATCGCCGCCGGCAGGAGGGGCTCGCGCGAGCTGCTGGCCGCGACGACCACATCGACCGAGGCGATGGCCTCCGCATCGAGCGCGCGCGGGTGCACGTTCACACCGAGCCGCTCGCTCATCTCGCCGACGCGCGCGGCTCTGCGCGCGACCATCGAGAGGGGCGCGACGCCTGCTTCCACCAGATGCCGCACCGTGAGTTCGCCCATCTCGCCAGCCCCGATGATGAGCGCTGGCCGGCCGCCCAGGTTGCCGAAGATCTTTCGGGCGAGTTCGCAGGCCGCGTACGGAATCGACACCGCGTGCGATCCGATCTCCGTGGTCGACCGCACGCGCTTACCCACTTCGAGCGCGCGCTGGAAGAGCCGGTCCAGGACCGCCCCGGTCGTGCCAAGTTCCTTCGCGCTCGCGAACGCCTGTTTGACCTGCCCGAGAATCTGGGGCTCGCCCACGACGACCGAGTCGGCGCCGCTTGCGACCTCGAAGAGGTGCCGCACGGCGTACTCGCCGTGATGGAGGAAGATGTGCGGCGCGACGTCCGCGGACACGTCGGACCGCGCGAGGCCTTGCGTGAACGCCGGCAGCTCGACGCCGTCTTCCTGTGCGGCAACCGCGTACACTTCGCTGCGATTGCACGTGGAGAGAACAGCGCCCTCCTGCACGCCCGGCCAGGCCATGAGCCGCGAGAGGACGCGCGGGTATTCCGCCGGCGGAATCGCGAGCGTCTCGCGTACCTCGACCGGTGCGGTGTGGTGGCTGATCCCCGCGACGATGATCCGGCGCATCGCGCTAGAACCCGCGTCCGTGTTGCGAGAGCAGACTTCCTCCTACGAGCGTGAACACGCTCAAGGCGAATCCGACGATGGCCAGCACCGCGGCGCGGCGCCCGGACCATCCCCGAAGAAGACGCGCAATGACGTACGAGACGTACAGGAGGACGGTGAAAAGCGCCGCAACCGCCTTCGGTTCCCAGACCCACCATTGCCGGTGCGAACTGGCCGTCCACACGATGCCCGAGAGCATTCCCACCGCGACGAGCGGGAGGCCGAACCACACGGCGCGCGAACTCACCGCGTCGAGGTCGTCCAGTGACGGTAGGCGGCGAAAGAACCGGTCGAGCCGCTTCGTGCGGATTTCGCGGGCAAGCAACAGGTACATCACGCCGGTGCAGAACGACACCGCAAACGCCGCGTACGCCACGAAAAACGCGCCCACGTGCACCCGAAACCACGGGTTGTCGAAGTCGGTGCCGTGCGGCGTTTCCGTGGTCGGCCCCAACAGACCGAGGATGTAGAGGCAGACGGCGATCGGCATCATGAACGCACCGACCCCGCGCGCACGGACGCGCGCCAGGCGATCCACGAGTACCAGCGCGCACGCTGTGAAGAACGCACACACGAGGAGAGCTTCGGCGAGCGTACCGAGCGGTGGTCGTTTCAAGCGCATCCAGAGCAGCAGCAGGACGACGCCGTGACACACGACCCCGGTGAGCGCCCACCGATGTGGCCCGCGAAACACGGTGTCACGCTGGTCCGCGAACAGGTTGCGTAGAAAGACGGCGGCACTCATCGCGTACATTCCCAACACCGCGAGCCGCAGTGCAGAGTCCAGAAGACCGGCTTCAGCCAAGCGGTTCATCGTCAGAGAAGCCGGTCCTCCGCTTCGACCAGACAGCGAAGAAACGCGGCGCTGTCCGGAGCGCGGCGGAGCGCGGTGCGAACCGAATCGTCCTTCAGGAGTCGCGAGATGTTCGCCAGCGCGCGCACATGCGGCCCGTGCGATGCTTCAGGAGATACGAGCAGGAAGAAGAGCGTGGCCGGTTGTCCGTCCACGGAGTCGAAGTCCACGCCACCCGTGGAGACGCCGCCCGCGGCCAGGAGACGATCTCCCGTCTTCATCTTGCCGTGTGGAATCGCGATGCCGTTGCCGATGCCCGTCGACATCAACGACTCGCGCCGCTGGACCTGTGCGTAGATCTCCCCGTTCGAGGACACGCCGTGCGCTCCCTCCAACACGTCCACTAGTTCGCGGATGACATCGTTTTTCCCCGTGGACCGGAGGGGGATCCGGATCGCACGCTCGTTCAGGAGTTCCGAGAGTCTCATGCCTGTTCCAATGACTGGGGTCACGATCGTCAGGGCAATGCACACCGCGGTGCAGTGGGAGGTTCAGCGCCCCGCGCCGATGGGCGCACTCTAGCACAGCCCTTGGCTCCGGCACACCCCTCGCCGAAGGTACCGATCAACGTTTGCTGCCGTCGCTTAGCACGTGCTATTGTTTAGCTTGATTCAGCTTCCGCCAGACTTCTCGTGCTCGACATCCAGCTGAGGCCCGATGTTCCCTGACTACTCGCCGGCAGGGTCGTTTGCCCGCGTGTCCCATTGTGCTCCGTTCCCCTGCGGCGCGCCGCCGGATTGTGCGCACCGCCACCCCGCGAGATGAGACAAGAACGCGTCGGCTACATTCAGGTCTTGGCGCACATCGCCGAGCTCCCCAGCTTCCCCGATTCGGAGCGGGAGCGGCTGGACGCTGCTCTGACCACCGACATGGAAGAGGAATGCGAGCATCTGACGCGCGAGATCCTCGAACGGCTGTCCGTCCTGGGTGTGGTGGAACGCACGCGTGTGAGCGATGCGCGTCCGAACGGCGAAGTGATCGAACGCCTCGTCTACAGCACGGCCGACCAACTTCACCGCTTCATCATTCCTGCGGTGTCGAGCACCGCGGTGACGCCCCTTCGCTTTCTGGTTCGCCCGGTCGCTGCACCCGAGTCCACGTCCACGACCATCGTGCACGAGTTGACGTCGCTCGTCGGGAGCGTGGTCTCCGGAGACAATCGGGTGATCACCGGTCCCGGGGAAGCGCTCGCACGCGCGCTCGACACGGCCCGACGCGTGCTGGAAGTGGAACACGCGTCGTACCGCTTGACTCACCCGAGTTCACGCGCGGCCGCCGACCTGGAGAGTTCGCTCCCCGTCATTCCGCATGCGCTACGCGCCGCGGAAGAGGCCGCGATCCGCGAGAACAAGCTCGTTCACGTGCCGTTGCTCGCGCGGATCCCCGGATGCGAAAACAGTCCGTACCGCACGGCCGCGTTCGCGCGTGTCGGAGACCCGAGTGCACCGCTCAGCGGCGTGCTCGCTGTGTGGAGCGCGTCGGCGCGTCACTTCACCCCGGAGCGACTCTCTCGTCTCGACGTGCTCGCGAATGTTACGGCCGATCTCCTCGCGAAGGCAGACGCTCTCGCGCAGATGGTGTTCATCGATCCACTGACACAGGTGTACAACCGCACCTACTTCAACCTGCAGATTCGCCGCGAAATCGCGCGGGCCAAGCGCGAGCACACGTCGATGGTGCTGTGCATCCTCGACCTGGACGAGTTCAAACGCCTGAACGAATTCCCGTACGGTTACGAAGGCGCGAATCACGTGCTGCGTCAGGTCGCGGATCTCCTGCGACGGCAAGTGCGTCCGTTCGACTGC
>CAZEPH010000154.1:0-6488 GCA_964514075.1 uncultured bacterium
CCTCACGTTCCTACTCTTCTTCCTCGGGCTCGACCTCGGCGTCGTGACCGTTCGTGTCCGGCGAACCCACCGACCCGAGCAGCGGATTCGGCACAGTCGGCGGCGCGGGCGGCGGCGGCGCGGGCTCGTACGTGAAGCGGACGACGCCCTTGTTCACGCGGCTGATCGCCTCTTCGCAAATACGGCGGTACGGCCGATCCAGAATCTGCGCGTCCCACTCGTTCAGGCGGCGGGCTTCCTTCGCCGAGACGATGACGCGCTCGTACTTGTTGTCGGGCGGAACCGTGCTGCTCTTTGCTGCCATCTACAGACTCCCTCGCATTCGAGCCAGGAACTCCGGCATCGGTCCGGCGAGTAACCGCCGCACCTTGTGCCGCTCCGCGTCGATGATCGCGCGGATCGTTGCATACGCATGTTCGATGTCGTCGTTGACGACCGCGTACGTGTAGTGCTGCGCGTGCTCCATTTCCGCCGACGCGCGTTGCAGCCGTCCGCGCACGACGTCCTCCGAGTCCGTCTCGCGGCCGCGCAGGCGCGTCGCGAGAATGTCCATCGACGGCGGCAGCACGAAGATGTACACGCCGTCGATGTTCGACTGGCGCAGCCGCTCACCGCCTTGCACGTCGATGTCCAGCAGTACCGTCTTGCCACTTGCGACGTGCTCTTCGATCGGCTTCTTCGGCGTGCCGTACAGATTGCCGTGCACCTCGGCGCACTCCAGAAAGTCGCCCCGCACGCGCCAGCGTTCGAAATCCTCGCGCGTGAGGAACCAGTAGTCCATGCCGTGGAGCTCGCCGTCGCGCTTCGCGCGCGTCGTGGCCGACACGGAGTAGACGATGTTCGCGTCGTCGGCCAGAAGCCGGCGTTTGAACGTGGTCTTGCCCGCGCCTGACGGGCCGCTGAGCACGACGAGAAGTCCGGGGGTCGACAGTGCCATTGGGTGGTTCCTACTCGACGTTCGCCACCTGCTCGCGAATCCGCTCGAGTTCCTCCTTGATCGTGAGCACGTTCGAGACGATCTCCACGTCGTTCGCCTTGGAGCCGATCGTGTTTGCCTCGCGCCCCATTTCCTGGAGAAGGAACGTGAGCTTGCGTCCCGTCGACTCCGGGGTGGCGAGCAGTTCGCGGAATTGCACGATGTGCGTGCGCAAGCGCACGCATTCTTCCGTGACGTCGAGCCGGTCCGCGAGCATCGCGATTTCCATCGCGACGCGTGCGTCGTCCACCGTGATGTCGCCGAGCAGCTCCTGCACGCGTGCGCGCAGCAGATCGCGCGCGGTAACCACGCGATGCGGCGCCCGGCGCGCGATCGCCTCCACGCTTCCGTCCAGCACGCACAGCCGCTCGCCCAGATCGTGTGCAAGCGCGTGGCCTTCGCGCGCGCGCATCGTATCCAGGTCGTGCAGCGCACGCTGCAGCAGCGGTTCGAGCGCACCCCACGCTTCCTCTTCGGAAACGCCGGCGCGATCGTGCGTGAAGACCTCCGGGCGCGACGCGATCGCGTGCACGTCGATGGTGCCGGGGAGATCGAACTCCTTCTGCAAGGCACGCAGGAGTTCGATGTAGCGCGCCGCCGCCTGCAGGTCGATGCGGACGTCGCCGGCCGCGCTGTCCGCGTCGCCGTCCCATGTGATGGCCGCGCTCACCTTGCCGCGGCTCAGACTACCCTGGATGGACCGGCGTACGTTCACTTCGAGCGTGGAGAGAAACCGCGGGAGGCGGACCGACACGTCCAGGTGCCGATGGTTCACCGTGCGGAGTTCCGCGGTGACGCGAGCGCCGTGGTGTTCACCTTCTGCCCAACCGAAGCCGGTCATGCTTCGGATCATCCGCGCGCGCCTCCAGTCAAAGCCGTAACGAGGTAAGGTGCCAGCCTGGGAGCGGAGTCGTCAAGGACGTTCCTGGCACCGACAATCGGTGCCCTCCGATGCGGCGGCGGCGGGGCACTCCCCAGAAGGTAGTGCCCCGACGGGCACTCCGTCGCCGTGATCTGCCGCCGCGCGGCGCGCCCGGACTCGACGACCGCGGCAGACACTCGGGCAGACCTAGACAATTGGGACTCAACCGTATTGTGCGACGCACATCCAGGGACTACCATCAAGCGCACACCCTTTCGAGGCCTTATGCATCCTCAGCTGCGAGCACTCCTGCCGTGCCTCATTGCGTTATTCGCCGCACCCTCGGCTGCGGCGATCCCGCTAGGTGCGTCGCCCGATTCGTTCTTCGTCGTCGCGGAAGCATGGCCGTCTCACGGCGATGGTCCCATCCGCGTCGTGCCAGCCGACTTCGACTCCGACGGTTGGATCGACGTCGCCGTCCTGCACTTGGAATCGCGCGACCTCGCGATCCTCTGGAACGCGAGCGGAGCCGAGGACTCGTCGACGGTCGTCGCAACGCTCGACTGCCCGGCGGGACTGGCCGCGGGGGACTTCGACGCCGACGGGTGGACCGATCTGGCCGTCGTCGACTCGTGCGCGAACGAGGTGCTGACGATCCGCAATCTCGGGGCGCGCGTCTTTGCGGCCGCGATGGGGACGCCGATCGTCGGGCACGCGTCCGGGCTCGTCGCAGCCGACGTCGATAGCGACGGGGCGCCGGACATCGTGACGACGCATCTCGCTTCGAACAAGCTCGTCGCGCGGTGGAACGATGGGAGCGGCGCGTTTCCGACGACGACCACTCTGTTCCTGGGACAACCACCCAGCGCTGTCGCATCGGCCGACATCGACGGCGACGCGTTGCTCGATCTGGCGGCGGGGAACTCGCGTGATGACGCCGTCCGCGTGTTCCGCAACCTGGGGAGCCGGTCGTTCGCCACTCCTCTCGCCTTCACCGCCGCCGCGGGTCCGCACGACATCGCGTCACTGGACGTCGAGGCCGACGGGGACGTGGACCTCCTCGTGTCGTGTGCGAACGCCCACCAGCTCCTCGTGCTGACGAACGCGGGGGCACTCGGTTTCCAGTCGTCGGTCGTGTGCTCCACGGCCGCATCTCCAGGCGCTCTCTGCGTCGCGGACTTCGATAGCGACGGTTTCGACGACGCCCTTCTGGCCGTCCCGGACGGCGAGAACGCCATCCTCGTGCACAACACCGGAAACGGCACTCTCGCTGCCGACCGCGCGTACGGCATCGGGAACGGCCCGCGCGACGTGCACGCGGCCGATGTGGATGGCGACGGTTGGTCCGATGCGATCGTTGCCGCGTCGCTCGCCGGCACGATCACCGTGGCACGCAACACGCGTCAGGGTGGGTTTCACGCGCGCACGGATTACTCCACGGGGAAGAAACCGCACGGCGTCCTGGGCGTCGATATCGACCAGGACAGCGATCTGGATCTCGCCGTCGCGAACGAGGACGACGATTCGATCTCCCTCTTCCACAACGACGGCGCCGGGTCGTTCGCCGATCGCGTGGACATTACGGTGGGAGACGGCGCGTGGTGGATCTGCGCCGCGGATATCGACGCTGACGGCGATGCGGACCTCGCCGTGGCACTCCGGAATGTCGCCGCCTGCGCCGTCCTGCGGAACGTCGACGGCGCGCTGGTACTCGACTCGACGTGGCCGTGCGGCGCCGAACCGCGATGCGTGCAATCGGGAGACATCGACGTCGACGGCGACGTCGACTTGTGCGTGAGCAATTCCGGCGCGAGCAGCGTCACGCTGCTGCTGAACGATGGCAACGGAGCATTCACGCCGTCGACCCTCTCGGTTGGCGGCGGACCGCGCACCTTCACGCTCACCGATCTGGATCGGGACGGCGCACTCGACATTGCATGCGCGGACTACGACGCGATGACGATCACGATTCGCTTTGGGCTCGGCGACGGGAGTTTCGCGACACCGGTGACGCTCACGACCGGCGTGCACCCGACCGGGATCATCACGCAAGATCTCGACGGGGACGCGGACGCGGACATCGCGGTGTCGCATCTCGGGAGCCGCATGATCGGCGTGTACGAGAACCTCGGTGCGCGGTTGTTCGAACCGGCCACCGCGTCACAGGTCGGCGTCTTCGTGCACGGCGTCGCGTCCACGGACGTCAACGGCGACGGCGACGCGGACATCCTCGGTGTCGCGGGGGAAGAGGTCGCCTCGTTGATCCTCCTGCTCGGAGACGGGACGCCGGCTCTCGCGTACGGCGCCCCTGTCATCTACGACGTCGGACCGTATCCGCACTGGATTGCGGTCGGTGACTTCAACGCGGACCTTTTGGCGGACGTGATCGTCAGCGACACGGGATACACGCAGGACCCGGAGTACTGCGGTATCTCCGTTCTCCTCCATCGTCCCGCGTTCCCGACCGGCGTCCGTGACGATGCCCCGCGCGCGGCGCAGGCGAGGACGGCGCGTGTGACTTCGGTCGGCGCTCGGCATTTGACGTTGCACCTCGCGCGTGCCGTGCGCGGTCACGTCGTCGCGGAGGCATACGACACGCGCGGCACGTTTCTCGGTCGCCTCGTGGATCGCATGATTGCGGACGACACGCGCGAGATCGCGCTGCCGGAGTCCGCGAGCGCGCGGTTGGCCTCGAGTGGATTGGTGGTCGTGCGACTCCTGTCGCGCGGGGACGAGCAGCGCGCGTTGCTGCACGTGGTTCGCTAGGTATCGAGGACGATCGTCACCGGCCCGTCGTTCACCAACTCCACGAGCATGTGCGCCTGAAAGACGCCGTGCTCCACGTGCACGCCGGGTGCGTGGCGCGCGAGCGCGTCGCAGAACCCGCGGAAGAGCGGCTCGGCGACCTCGGGACGCGCGGCCGCGGTGAAGTCCGGCCGATTGCCGCGCCGGGCGTCGC
This sequence comes from uncultured bacterium, assembly GCA_964514075.1. Classification (GTDB taxonomy): domain Bacteria; phylum Eisenbacteria; class RBG-16-71-46; order CAZEPH01; family CAZEPH01; genus CAZEPH01. The sequence continues at coordinate 4,798 of CAZEPH010000154.1, forward strand.
CATACAGCGTGAACTGCGGGACCGCGAGGATCGCGCCGCGCACTGCCTCGTCGCGCACCGCGTACTGCATGCGTCCCGCGCCGTCCGGGAAGATGCGCAGGCCGGCGATCTTTCGCGCGAGCCAGTCCGCCTCGCGCGCGGTGTCGGCGTGCGTCGCGGCAACGAGTACGAGCAGCCCGCGCTCGATGGACGCGACCACCGCGTCATCCACGGTGACGCGGGCGCGCGCGACGCGCTGCACGACGGCTCGCACTCGACACACCTCCTTCGCTCTCGTACCGTGCGCCGCATGTTCTCGTCGCGCATTCCCCGCCACCGCGAACTCAACGAGTGGACGCGCGCCCTGCGCGAGCGGCGCGCATCGCCCGCGCCGCTCTTCGATCTCACGGAGACGAACCCCACGCGCGCGGGCCTGGCCATCGATCCCGCGCACCTCGCGGCGCTGGCGGATCCGCGCGGCGCGTCGTACGACCCGGATCCGCGTGGCCTGCGCTCCGCGCGCGACGCCGTGTGCGCACTCTACGCGGAGATCGGCGTGCGCGTCGATCCGGACGCGCTCGTGCTCACGTCCGGCACGAGCGAAGCGTACGCGCACGTCTTCCGCGTGCTGTGCGAGCCGGGCGACGCGGTGCTCGTGCCGACGCCCAGTTATCCGCTCTTCGAGCCTCTCGCGCTGGCGGAGTGCGCGCGTGTCGTGCCGTACGCGTTGCGCTATGACGGGCGATGGTTCCTCGACGAGGAGTCGTTCGCTCACGCGCTGCGGAGCGAACCGCGCGTGCGCGCGACGATCGTCGTGCAGCCGAACAACCCGACGGGATCGTGCCTCACGCGCGAGGAATTGGCGTTCGTGCGCCGCGTGTGTGCGGACAGCGGCGTGGCCGTGATCTCGGACGAGGTGTTCGCTGACTTTCCGTGGGCGCCGGGTGTGCGCGCGCTTCCGTCGGCCCACGCGGCGGATGATGCGCCGCTCACGTTCGTGCTCGGCGGGTTGTCGAAGTCGTGCGGCCTGCCGCAGATGAAGCTCGCGTGGATCGCCGTGAGCGGCGGCGACGCACGTGTCCGCCGCGAGGCGCTGGACGGGCTCGAGTGGCTGGCCGATTTGTTTCTCTCCGTCGGAACGCCGGTGCAGTTGGCCGCACCGGCGCTCCTCGCCGCGCGCGGGGACTTCGTGCGCCGCGTTCGCGCGCGTCTGCAGGCCAACCTCGACACGCTGGCCGCACTCGCGCGCGCGCATCCGGAAACGTCGCTGCTGGCGGGAGACGGCGGGTGGTCCGCCGTCGTGCGCGTACCGCGCACGCGCTCCGACGACGAATGGGCGATGGAACTCCTGCGCCGCGATGTGATCGTCCATCCGGGGCACTTCTACGACTTCGCGGACGAGGGGCACCTCGTGCTCAGCCTGCTGACCGCGGAGGAGGACATGCGGAGCGGAACGGCGCGATTCGCTGAATCGCTCCTGTGACGAGCGGACGGACAGGGCGCGCGGGCACGCCGTGCCCGCGCGCTCTTTCGGTGGAACTTAGCGTGCGATGACGATGCGTTGGCGGTCCACGCGCCCGCCCGCTCGCACCTCCACGACGTACGCTCCGCTCGGGAGCGCCTCTCGCAGCGCAACCCCGACGGCCGCTGCACGCGCCGGAGCGGACGCGCGCGCCACCACTCGACCCGTCGGGGCAAAGAGGCGCACCTCC
>CAZEPH010000155.1:0-6471 GCA_964514075.1 uncultured bacterium
CCCGAGACGCAGCGTGACCATCGACGACGTGTACGCGCCGATCGCCATGAAGCCCGCGTGCCCGATCGAGAACTGCCCCGTGAACCCGTTCACTAGATTGAGCGACACGGCGAGCATGATGTTGATGCCGCACAGCATCACGATCTGCAGGAGATACGGGTTGATCGCGCGCGGCAGCAGAACCGCGACCGCCGTGAGCACCGCGAACGTCACGATCACGCCGAGCGCGTTCTTCATCGGGTCACACCTTCTCCGCGACGTTCTTGCCGAGAATGCCGGCCGGCCGCACGAGCAGGATCACGATGAGCAGCACGAACGCGATCGCATCACGCCACGTCGGCGAGACGTACCCGACCACCAGCACCTCCGCGATGCCCATGACGAGTCCGCCGATCACCGCGCCCGGCACGTTGCCGATGCCGCCGAGCACCGCGGCCACGAAGGCCTTGAGCCCCGGCATGATGCCCATGTAGGGCTCGATCTTCGGGTTGAGCAGCGCGACGAGCACGCCCGCAGCCGCCGCGAGCATCGAGCCGAGCACGAACGTGAACGTGATGATGCGATCCACGCTGATGCCCATGAGCGAGGCCGCCGTGTGCGAGAACGACACGGCGCGCATGGCCTTCCCGACGCGCGTGTAGAGCACGATCATGCGCAGGAGCAGCATGAGCACGAGCGACACCACGAGAATGATCACCTGCTGGTTGCTGATCGTCACGCCGCCGCCGAGCGCGATGTTGTGCGCGGGGATGATCTGCGGGAAGAACTTCGGATCGGAGCCGAAGAGCAACAGGCCGCCGTTCTCGAGCAACAGCGACACGCCGATCGCCGTGATGAGCGCGGAGAGCCGCGACGACTTGCGCACCGGCTTGTACGCCGCGCGCTCGATGATCGCGCCGGTGATGCCGCAGCCGATCATCGCCGCGAGCAGCACGATGAGCGCCTTGAATGGGTTGGGGTCGTTGGCCGCGCCGATCACGCGCGTAAAGTAGAACGCGAAGAACGCGCCCAGCATGTACACATCCCCGTGCGCGAAGTTGATCAAGCGCAGGATGCCGTACACCATCGTGTAGCCCAGGGCGATCAGCGCGTAGACGCTGCCCCAGGTGATACCGTTGACGAGTTGCTGGAGGAGCTCCGACACGCCGCGCTACGGGTTGACGGTTGCGGCGTAGACTTTCTTCCCGCCCTTGATCTCCAGCACCACGGCGGGCTTCGACGCGTTGCGGTCCGCGTCCAGCGTGATCGTGCCGGTCACGCCCGGGTAGTCCTTCGTGGCGGCGATGAGGTCGCGGATCTTCTGCGTCGCGGCCTTCCGCTCCGGCGTGCCCGACTTGTCCGAGCCGAGAGCGGCGAAGACCGCGGGGTCGCTCTTCGAGAGCGACTCCATCGCGCCGAAGAGCACCTGGGCGGCGTCGTACGCGAGTCCCCCGATCGCGTTCGGATCCCGGCCGCCGTTCGCGTCGCGATATGCCTGGAGGAAGGACTGCAAGCGCGGGTCGGGGTTGTCGACCGCGAAGTGGTTCGAGTAGTAGCAGCCTTCGAGCGCGGTGCCGCCGATCCCGATCAACTGGTCGCTCTCCCACCCGTCGCCGCCGAGAATGGGGACCGTGAGTCCGAGTTCGCGTGCTTGCCGCGCGATGAGCCCGGCTTCTGTGTAGTAGCCCGGGAGGTAGATCGCCTCCGGCGCCTTTGCCTTGATGGCGGTGAGCTGCGCGCGAAAGTCCTGGTCGCCGGAGCTGTAGGCCTGCTCGGCGATGATCGATCCGCCGCGTTCCACGAACGCCTTCGTGAAGAACTGCGCGAGCCCAACGCTGTACTCGTTCTTCACGTCTTTGAGAATCGCGACCTTGTGCACGTTCAGGTTCTCGGCCGCGAACTTGGCCATCACCGTTCCCTGAAACGGATCGATGAAGCACATGCGGAAGATGTAGTCGCCGACTTGCGTGACCTTCGGGTTCGTGGAGGACGGCGAGATCATCGGGACGCCGGCCGCTTGGCAGATCGGCCCGCCGGCGAGACTGCGGCTCGATGCCACTTCGCCGATCACCGCAGCGACCTGGTCTTGGTTCACGAGCTTCTGCACGACGGTCGCGGCTTCTTCCGGCAGCGAGCGATCGTCTTCGTAGATCGCGCGGATCGTGTAGCCGCCGATCTTGCCGCCGGCGGTCTTGCCCAATTCCGCAATCGCCAGCTTGACGCCGCGTTCGGTGGAGAGACCGAAGTCGGCGTCGTTCCCGGAGGTGGAACCGTACACGCCGATCTTGATGGTCTTGCCGTCGTCACCGCTCGTTCCGGCGGACTCCCCGCCCTTCTTCGCGCATCCCGCGCCCACCACTCCCAGAATCGCGGCGCTCACGATGAGGCGCGACATCATCCGCATCTGCACGATTTTCCCCTCCGATCACACGAGAGAACGGAGCACGCTAGCATGCGCTTCGGAGGGGGTCAAGACGAGGTACGGCAGCTACATCTGAAACTTGCCGAAGTCCTCTGGATTCATGTGCTCGAGGCGTCGGCGCAACTCCTCGACGCGTTCTTCCTCGGTGGGTTCGCGGCGGCTGGTCGGCGCGGGCGGTGTGGGAAAGGCCGGCGCGTCGTCGTCTTCCTCGCCGCTTTCACCGGGTGCGTCGCCCTCGCCCACTTGCGAATTGAGCAATCGCTCGGCGATGAGGATGTTCGCCTTCGTGCGCAGGGCGAGCGCGATGGAATCCGACGGCCGCGCGTCGATCGACACGACCTCGCCTTTGCGCTCGATGAAGATCGACGCAAAGTAGGTGTTGTCCTTCAAGTCGCCGATCACGACGCGCGAGACCTTGCCCTTTAGCCCCTCGATGATCGTGACCATGAGGTCGTGCGTGAGCGGGCGCTGAAACTTCTTGCCGGCGATTTCCATCGCGATGGCGGACGCTTCCGCCGGACCGATCCAAATCGGCACCGCACGGTCGCCGCCGATCTCCGCGAGTATGACGACGGGGGATTTGCTGCGCTCGTCGATCGCGAGACCTTTCACCGCGACAGGTACAAGATTCTGCATGGTCATGGCTGCGTCCCCCCACGTGAGCGGCGCGGCCTCACGTTGTCCTGCGCTACGGCTTGCCGCCCCCGTGCTCCGAATGGTCGTGTCCTTCGTGCTCCCGCTCTTCCTCGTCCTCTTCGACGTTCGGAGCCTGGGGATTGCGCATGTTCTTCAGCATCCACTCCGCATCATCGACCAGATCGGACTTGGGGTATAGCTTGATCATCTTCTCGAATGCCGCTTCGGCGTCTTCGTAGGCGTGCAACTCTTCGGAGTTCACGAACCCTATCATGAACTGCGCCTGCGCCGCGAGCTCGTGCGCCGGATACTCCGTGACCACGCGCGCGTAGAGCGCGAGGCGCGTCTTCACGTCTTGCGTGTCCTGCGCGAGACGGAAGAGATCCTCCGCGTTCTTGGCGTTCGCGCCGCTCGCCGCGTTCGCGAAGTACGACGAGTCGGCGAGGAGCGAGACGTTGTACGCTTTCTTCAAGCTGTCGAGCGTGGCGTCGTAGAGTGCCTTCGATCGGTCGTTCGCGATGCGCTGCTCCACCGCGGGGCGCACGCCGTCGAACGGACGCACCGTAGACGAGTCGTGGCTGTCCACGTACACGATGTGCCAGCCGAATCGCGTCTCGATGGGATCGCTGTACGTCTTGGCCGCCTGCTTCCATGCCACGTCGATCAGCTTCGGGACGTTCGCGAACGAGTCCGGCGGCGTGCCGTTCAGCGTCAGATACCCGAGCCAGCCGCCCGACACCTTGCTGATGGGGTCGATCGACAGCTTCTGCGCGGTCTTCTCGAAGTCGTTCGATTTGATCGCTTCCGCCTTCGCCTTGAGCGCGTCCTTGTACGTCTTGCTCAAGATGTGGCGCCACGCCATGCGTTCCGGGTTGGTGTAGTCGGCCTGGTGCTCGTCGTAGAACGTGCGGACCTCGTCTTCCTTCGGTTTGGATCGCTCGACGATGGCCGTGTTGAAAAACCCGCGCAGGAGGATGCTGTTCGAACTCTGCTGAATCTGCTGCACGATCTCCGGGCGCTTGTCGAACCCCTGCGCGCGCGCCGCGCGCAACCACACACGCTCCTGCACCATGCGGTCCAGCAGCGCCTTCTTCGCTTCCGGCGACTGCATCTGCGCCCGGTTGATCTCCGGGTACAGAGCGATCTGGTCGTCCAGGTCCTTTTGCGTGATCACCTCGTCGCCGACGCGCGCGAGCACGGGGCTCGAGGGCGCGGGCTCGGCGGGCGCAGCCTTCTTCGCGGCGCCTGACTTCTTCGCGGGGGCAGCCTCGGCGCTCGCCGTTACCGTGAGCGCCAACGCGGCAGCCATCGCTGCCGCGGTGATCGTCATCCGTCGCACGTGTGATCTCTCCTTGATGCTACTCGGTGGCTGAGGGGGCGGTGTCGTCGTGCGTTTCGGCGGGCGGCGCGTCCGGCTCCGGCTCATGCGCGCGCGTGACGTGCACAGCGATGGTTGCGATGATGTCCGCGAAGCAGCGCACCTGCACACTGTAGTCGCCGAGCGCCTTGAACGGCTCGTGCAGGAGAATGCGGCGGCGGTCCACGTCGTGTCCCTTGGCGGCGAGCGCTTCGTGAATGTCCTGCACGCTCACCGAACCATAGAGCTTGTCTTCCTCGCCGACTTGGCGCTCGAACGTGAAACTCATGCCGTCGAGTTGGCGGCGCAGCAGTTCTCCAGCGGCGCGCTCGGCGGCCTCGCGCTGCGCGCGGCCCCGCTCCAACTGCGCGCGCATCCGCGTGCCGACTTCGTGTGCGTTGATGGCCTTACGATACGGCAGGAGATAGTTCCGCGCGTATCCCGGCGCCACCTTCACCGCGGCGCCGCGCGTGCCCAGCCCATCGACGTCTTCGAGGAGAATCACTTCTTGCGTCATCGCCTACCTACCTCCGCTACTGGTGAATCGCGGACTCACGTCCAGCCGACAAGGGCGGGCCGTTGAGTCCGCGGAAATCGAGCCATGCATCCAGGAAGCCGAGCGCGATCGAGAACGCGGGCACCAACGGCACCTGCGACAGCGCTCCTCCGACGAACAACGCTCCGAGCACGAAGCACTGGAGGCTCGTGGCCAGACCCCATGCAAGGAGGAAGAACCGGATGATCGCGAGGCCCGCGACACCGTACCCGAAGAGCGCCAACCCCACGAGGTTCGCGCCGACAGGGCGCAACTCCGTGTAGCGCGGGAAAAAGCAGAAGAGCCCGACGATCAGCACCCATGCGAGCACGTCGGGCACGCGCCAGAAACGGAAGCGGCCGACCGTCAGCGACGGTCGCCCGAGCACCGGCAGCAGGACGACCGCCAAGAGGTACACGGCGAACATCGTGCAGATGATCGCGATGGTGAACAGGAGCGGGAAGAACCGCACCCACAGATCGCGCACCGTCGGGAGCATGCTTGAGACTTGCGGGGGCAGGACGTCGCCCGTGCGGTACGCCGCGACGACCCCGTCCAGGTGGTTGACGACGTGCGACTGGAATCCCGCGGCGTTCGTCGCGTACATGGCAGCGCCGGTCACGCACACCGGGAGGCAGAGCGCCGTCACGCCCGTCCCGATCGGGAATCCTTCCCGCGTCAACCACCCGGCGGTGAGAGCGCCCAGCGCGAGCGCACCGATCAGGACCGCGGTCGCCGCGTCCCCGCGCTCGGCGAAGAGAGCGACCACGCTCGCCGCACCGATCGCCGCGGCGATCGCGCCGCGGGCACCGCCCGCCTCCGTCGCGACGAACACGACGAGCGGCAGGAGAACGCGCACGAGAACCGGCACGGTGAGCACGTCGGACGCAAGCAGAAGAAGCCCTGCGATGCCGAGCGTGGCCAGCACGCTGCGTTCGTTCGTCGTATCGGGATGGGGGCGCGGCACGGGAACCGGTCCTAGCGGTACTGCTCGCTCACGAACGGCAAGAGAGCGATGATGCGCGCGCGCTTCACCGCCAGGGTGATCTGGCTTTGGTGGCGGGCGCACGTCCCGGAGATGCGGCGCGGAACGATCTTTCCGCGGTCCGTGATGAAGCGCGCGAGGCGCTTGTCTTCTTTGTAGTCGATGCGTGCGACCTTCTCCAAGCACAGCTTGCAGAACTTGCGCTTGAGAACCTTCGCGGCTTTCTTCTCACGTGGCATGTGTGGCTCCTTCGAGTCAGAACGGTAGTTCGGGTTCTTCCGCTCGGTCCGGCTCGACCTCAGAGTCGAGCTCCACGTTCTCGGACGGCTCCGAACGGTGATCTAAGAACTGCACGCGGTCGCCCCACACCTCCAGCACTTTGTGCGAGCGACCATCCGCACCGGTCCACGACCGCCCGTGCAAGCGGCCCTCGACCAACACGGCGCTTCCTTTGCGCAACCGCTCGCCGGCCAGTTCCGCCGACCGGCGAAAGACCGTCACGGTCACGTACGTCGTTTCTTCCTTCCACTCCCCCGCGTCGTCGCGATAGCGCCGGT
>CAZEPH010000156.1:0-6471 GCA_964514075.1 uncultured bacterium
CGGTACGGAGCAGCGCGGTTCTCTTCGAAGAGCGGGAGCGCGTCCATGTCCGCGCGCAGCATGATCACCGGGCCGTCGCCCTTGCCGCCGCGCATCACGCCCACGACGCCGGTGCGTCCCACGCCTTCCGTCACGTCGATGTCCAGCGCGCGCAAGCGCGCGGCGACCATGGACGCCGTGCGCGTCTCCTGGAACGACAGTTCCGGGTGCACGTGCAAGTCGCGCCGCGTGGCGATCATCTCCTCGTGAACGTCGCGGTCCAGCGTGGCGGTGCTCATCGTGACGATCCTCCCGCAGCGACGCCGAGTTTCTCGTGATACGCCTTGGTGATCGCGTCCATGAGCGCGTCGCGTTTGTCGTAGAGACGCTTGAGCGGACGCGCCTCGCGCGAGGCGAGCGCGTACGCCGTGAGAATCGGCAACGCCACCGTCGTGTCGACGTAGCACACGACCGCGTCGGGGAGTTTCTCCGGATCCACCTTGCCCCAGCTCACCGCTTCGCCCGGTGTGGCGCCCGAGAGACCGCCCGTGTCCGGACGCGCGTCCGTCACCTGCATGAAGTAGTCGTGTCCGCTCTCGGCGAGACCCATCACTTCTTGGATTTGTGGCTCCGTTTGCAGAACGAAGTTCTTGGGCGATCCGCCGCCGAGGAGAATCACCGCGCTCTTCCCGCCGCGGCGCTTCGCGTCCCACACGATCGCGGCGGTCTCGTTGACGTCACGCTCCGGATCGTACGCGAGCTCCGAGCCCGTGAGCCGGTTCGCCGCCACGTTCATGCCGATCGAGCTGTCCCCCGGGCTCGACGTGTACAGCGGCACGCCCGCCGCATACGCCGCCGCGACCAGTGACTGGCTCTCGATGCCCAGCACGCGCTCGCGCTCCGCGACGTACTTGCCCAGCAGGTGATGGAATTCCGCCGTCCCCATGCGCTTCTGAAACTCCGGCGCGCGCGTCGTCTCGCGAATGAACGCATCGGTCGAGAGCAGCACGTCGTACTCGAAGAAGATGTCGTAGATGCGGATGATGCCCGCGTGGCGCAACGCGACGTCGTCCACCTGCGCGGTGCCGCGATGCAGCGCGAGACCGAGGCCGAAGTGGAGGTCGTGATACAGGTTCGCGCCCGTGGAGACGATCCAGTCTACGAAGCCCGCGCGAATGAGCGGGATCAGCGCGCTGATGCCGATGCCCGCGGGCGTCATCGCGCCCGTGAGGGAGAGGCCGACCGTCACATCCGGTTCGAGCATCTTCTGCGTGACGAGCTGGCAGGCTTCGCGCAGTCGCGCGCCGTTGTACGCGAGGAACGTTTCGTCGACGAGTTGGCGCACGGTGATGTCGCCGGTGATCGGCCGCGGCTCGATGCGGCGGCCGCTGAGGTAGTTGTGATTCTTCTGCGTCATGGTGCGCCTCGCGTCCTGGGCGGTGGGTGAAGGTGCGGTGCGAGGTGTATCACGGGGGCAAAGGGGCCACAAGTTACCTCTCTGACCGAAATAGCTGCTTGATTCCACCCCAAGTCGTCGGCGCCACGGCCACCGCACCCGTGAACTTCTGAATGCGATTGGAGCCGGTGTCAGCAACGTACAGTGTGCCGTGTGGACCAAACGCAAAGCCCTCGGGGCGGAGGAACTGCCCGAGGTTCGCACCGCTCGCTCCCCAGTTGCCGGCGTATGTGCCGACTGTGTGGTACACCTGGAAGAGACCACTATCCGTGTCCAGGGCCCATGCGAGCCCATCTGGATCCTCGTGGACGTCAACGTAAGCGCCGCAACATCCCCACATGGCCTTGAGCGCACCATCCGGCGAATACCGTGCAACGCGCTCAGCCTGTGGGTCACACACGACGATGTCGCCGTCGCGATCAATCGACACTCCGCGTGGCTCACCGAGCGTACCTGCGTCCGATACTGTCGTGAACGTGCTAATGAACACGCCCTCGGACGTGAAATGCTGCACGCGGTCGTTCCCTGGGTCAGCGACATACAGCGATCCGTCCGGTGCAACCGCGATCCCCATCGGCCCGGATACGATTGTCGTCGATGCTCCACCGAACTGGCCCGGTGCAGTCCCGCGCTCTCCGAACGACACTATCACTTGTCCGTCGGGGGTGAATTTCTGAATGCGACACGTAGCTATGTCGGAAACGAGAATGCGTTCCTCGTGATCCAACGCGAGCCCGTGGGGCGCCTTGAATAGGCCGGGAGCGTCGCCGTAGCTTCCCCACTGTCGGAGAAGCGCGCCCTCCGTTGTGAATACCTGTACCCTGCAATTCACAACGTCCGCCACATACACTGTGCCGTCATGGGCAACGCACACACCGCGCGGCACATTGAATTGTCCGGGCGCGCCGCCGAATTGTCCCCACGCCCGTTCGAAGACGGGTGTGAGGAGACCGGTGCAGTCGGTCGGACAGGTCAATGCGCACAGCACAACGAAGGGAGCGATCATGTCAGGCACAGTCTTCAGTGCTCTCAGCTTCACCGCAGCCTCCGGAACATGTCCTTGATGGCACCCCACGTTGTCGCTTCGACAGCTGTCGGACCGACGAACTTCTCGATGCGGTTCCCGACCATGTCCGCGACGTAGACGGTGCCGTTTTCGCTCAAAGCAAATGCTTGCGACGTGAACTGACCATCTCCACTTCCTCGACCGCCGTACAAGTGAGCCAGAAGCGTCCCGTTGTTGTCGTAGATGTGGATGTTGCTATTGCCTGTGTCCATAACCCAGACGTTGCCGTCTTCGTCCACCTCGATGTCCCAGGACCCGCGAAAGACCGGATAGGAGCCCCACTGACTCACGAAGAGCCAACTCGAAGTGAACTTGATCACGTGATTGAGACTGGGGTCGCACACAAAGACGTGGCCATAGCGATCGAAACCCACGCCTGATGGATCGTCGACGTAACCTTGAACTGCCCCGCTAATGGAACCGAGATAGACGCCGTCTGGCGTGAATCGCTCGACACGATACCCTCCGGGATCAGTCACATAAATCGACCCGTCGGGTGCGGCCGCGATGTCGCGCGGTCCGCCGCTGAATGTACTCGGCTGTGGATACCAGGCAAACTGCCCAGGACCGAATCCCGCTTCCCCCCACGCACGCACGAACTCACCATCGCTCGTGAACTTCTGAACGCGGTAGTTGTAGCGATCCGTCGCGTACACGAACCCCTGCGCATCCACGCACACGCCGTATACGCCCTGGAATTGGCCCGGTCCGGAACCGGTCGATCCCCATTGGCGGAGAAACACACCGTCGGCGGTGAACTTCTGAATGCGGTAGTTGCCCGTATCTGCAACGTACACGGATGCGTCCGGGCCGACTGCAATCGACAGCGGGGTCGAGAACTGACCCGGCCCTGCACCAGGCGTCCCCCATGACTTCTGGAATACCGGAAGCACCACAACGCCCCGCGCGGGCACGCTCGCAGCGAGCAGTCCCATCAACACGACGAACAGAGCTCTCAACTCGGGAACCCATCCCTTTCTTGAACAACAGCCGGAGCATAGTCGCCGCGCAAGCACACAACAAGCCCGCATGGGCGTGCACCACATGGCTGCGACAATCGTCACCTTGACATGTTAGGGTCGGCTAATTAGGTTCCCCTATCGACGACATGTTCTCGGATGGCGGAGACGGAGCAGCCCATGGGTCTCACCCCCAGCAGCGAGATGTACCTCAAGACGATCTCTACGCTCGGCGAGCAGCGCGACGGCGCGGTGCGCGTGCAAGACATCGCGACGCACTTGGGCGTGCGCATGCCGAGCGTGTCGCAAGCCATCCGACGACTCGCCGACCAAAGCTACGTCACGCACAGCCGCTACGGCACGGTGGCGCTCACATCGCGCGGCGAACGCGCCGCGCGCGAGGTGCGGTCACGGCACAAGGTGATCGAGGAGTTCCTCATGCGCGTGCTGCACGTCTCGCCGGCCGTCGCGGCGCAGGACGCGTGTGCGTTGGAGCACGTCGTGAGCCCGCTCACGCTCAAGCGGCTGAACGAGTTCTTGGAGTTCGTGCGCACGTGTCCGCTCGGCGCGGCGGACGCGGTCGCGCACTTCGAGGAGTTCACGCGCTCGCGCGCGGACGGTCGCGCGTGTGCGGAGTGCGCGCTGCACAAGGCCGACGCGATGGTTGCGCCGAAGACGCCGGCACGCCGGATCCGGAGGAAAGCAAGTGCTTGAGTCTCTCATCATCACGTTGCGCGAAGGCGTGGAAGCCGCGCTCGTCGTCGCAATCGTTCTCGCGTATCTGCGCAAGGTCGGTCGCATGGATCTTGCGCGCGGCGTGTGGGTCGGACTCGGATGCGCGGTGGTGGGCTCCGTGATCGGAGCAATCCTGTTGAGTCGCGCGCTCGTGGGTGAAGAGGCGTTCGAGGGCTGGATCATGCTCGCCGCCGCGATCTCGCTGGCCACAATGGTGTGGTGGATGGCGCGCACCGCGCGCGCACTCAAGGGTGAAATCGAAGGACGCGTGAGCGCGTTCACCACGCAATCGAGCACGGCAGCGCTGTGGGCGATTGGCCTCTTCGTGTTCCTGATGGTGGCGCGCGAGGGCGCGGAGACGGTGCTGCTCTTCTCTGCCGTGCGTCTCACGAGCACGGATATCTCGAGCGCGATCGGCGCGCTGCTCGGCCTCGCGGGCGCGATCGCCTTTGGTGTGATGTTCGTCAACGGCACGATGAAGGTCGACCTCGCGCGCTTCTTCCGCGTGACGAGCGTGATTCTCTTTGTGGTCGCCGCGCAACTCCTCCTCGGCGCCCTGCACGAGCTCTCCGAAGGCCTCATCATCCCGAGCAGCAAGCGCGAAATGGAGATCATCGGGCCGCTCGTCAACAACAGCGCGGTGACGTTCGTCTTGATCCTCGCCCTCACGGCCATGCTCTTTCTCATGGGATCACGCCGCGCGCACACGGAGGATGCGGGCGCCGCGAACGCGGCGGAGCGGCGTCTTGCGGAGGCGCGCGCGCGCCGTGACGCGCGGTGGCGCCGCGCGGGCGCGCTGGCGGCATGCGCGATCGCCGTGGCGATCGCCGCGAACTACATCTACACGCGCAACGCGAACGCGCTCTCGCCCGCCACGCCGGTCACGCTGCAGGGCGACGCGGTGCGCATCCCGCTCGCGCACATCGCGGACGGACATCTCCATCGCTTTGTCTACGACAGCAAGGGTGTACCCGTGCGCTTCATTGTGGTGCAAGCCGCTCCGGGGAACATCCGTACGGCGTTCGATGCATGCCAGATCTGCGGCAACGACGGCTATGTCGAAAAGGCCCCGCACGTGATCTGCGTGACATGCGCCTCGCCGATTCTGATCCCGACCATCGGCGACGAGGGCGGGTGCAACCCGCGGCATCTCGATTCGCGCATCGACGGGGACGCGGTGCTGATCCCGCGCGCCGCGTTGGACGGCGGCCGGCAATGGTTCGAGTAACCTGAGACGCACATGTTCCTGCGAATCCTCCTCGCGTCGTTCGTCCGTCGCTGGAAGCGCAAGCTGCTGGCCGTGTCGAGCATCACGCTCGGGATCGCGCTCATCGCGGCGTTCCTCACGATGGCGCTCGACGTGCGGGATCGCGTCGCACGCGAGCTCGCGCAGTTCGGCGCGAACTTCGAGGTACGCCCGCGCGCGGTGACGGCCGTGCAATCGCTCACGGGCGCGGCGCACGTGGACAATGCGGGCGCACTGCTCGTGGAAGGCGACCTGTCGCGACTCGCCACCTTCTTCTGGTCGCTGAACGTCCTGGGTTACGCGCCGTTTCACTCCACGAGCGTGCACGTCGCGCCGAGCGATGCGGTGGTGACACTCACCGGCACGTGGTTCGATCGCCCCGCGCCCGCACAGGGCGGCGCCGCCGACACGGTGGGTGTTGTGCCGCTGCACCCATGGTGGACGATCGCGGGGCAGTGGCCGTCGGACGACGCGGCGCAGCGTGAATGCGCTCTCGGCCGCCGCCTGGCGGAGAAGCTGCGCGTGCGTGCGGGAGACGACGTGCACGTGCGCGGCATCAGCGGCGAGGTCACGCTGCGCGTGACGGGCGTGTGCGCGACGGGCACCGCGGAAGACGAAGCGATTCTCGCGCCGCTTGCGATCGCGCAGTCTCTCGCGCGCACGCCCGGTCGCTACGACCGTCTTCTGCTGAGCGCACTCACACGCCCGGAAACGCAGCTCGCGCAGAAAGACCCGATCACGCTCACGCCGATGGAGTACGAGATCCTCGAGTGCACCAACTTCCCCTCGACGATCGCGCGCTCGCTCACCCGCACGCTCACGAACGCGGACGCCCATCCCGTCCGCGAAGTGAGCGACACGCAGGGCGTGATTCTCGAACGCCTGCGCGGCATTCTCACCGCGCTCTCCGTCGCAGCCGGCGTGGCGGCCGCGCTCGGCGTGCTCGGCGCCATGGCCGCGGCGGTCCTCGAACGCCGCGCGGAGGTGGGACTCCTGAAGACGCTCGGCGCGTCGCCGTTCTCGATCCTCG
>CAZEPH010000157.1:0-6452 GCA_964514075.1 uncultured bacterium
CCAGGATGACCGGCGGTGACGACGCCGCATCGGCCATCGGGCGCGGCGACGATCATCGGCGCGCCCTTGAGAAGAACGACCGCGCCCGACGCACGCGCGAACGCGGCCGCGAGATCGTAGCGCGCGCGCTCCACGCGGTCCGCGTCCCACTCGCACAGGCGCGCCATTTCCCCGACGTGCGGGGTGAGAACGAGCGCGGCGCGTTCGATCGACGGCACGGTGATGTCACCCACGGGTGTGCTCACCGTCCGCACGCCCGCGCCTCCGGCGCGGGTGAAGGCGAAGAGGCCGTCCGCATCGAGCACGGCGGGCTGTGCGGTGCGGGCGAGAACCGTGCGCACTGCGACGAGCGACGATGCATCCCGTCCCAGCCCCGGACCGATGGCGAGCGCCGTGGAGCGCGCGGCGGCGGCGAGCATCGTGTCGCACGCCGACGCGTCCAGACCGCCATCGGCCGTCTCCGCGCAGCCGTGCGTGAGCGCCTCCATCACGTGCGAGGCGACCACGTGCTGCACGCCCCGCGGAACGTACGCCGTCACCACGCCCGCTCCCGCGCGCAACGCCGCGCGACACGCGAGCGCGACCGCTCCGCTCATGTCGCGCGACCCGCCGATGACCGCGATGCGCCCCGCATCGCCTTTGTGCGCCGTGCGCGCGCGGTCAGGCAGTCGCGAGCGCGCCTCGTGTGCCTCCGCGAGGAACGGCAGCGACTCTTCCCTCGCGCTCGCCGGAAGGCCGATATCCGCGCAGACGACGTCGCCGGCGTAGGCGCGCCCGGGGTACAACGTGAGCCCACGCTTCCACAGAGCCAGCGTCACGGTGAGCGAGGCGCGGACCGCGGCGCCTTCGACGGCGCCCGTGTCCGCGTTCACGCCGCTCGGCATGTCGATCGCCACGACCGGCGTTCCGCGGCGCGCACGCGCCTGCATGCCGTCGATCGCGTGCGCGATCGTCCCGTGCGGCGGGCCGCTCGCGCCGGTTCCGAGCAGCGCGTCCACGATCACGTCCGCGTGGCCGGCGATATCGAGCGCCCGGTCGAGCGTGTCGGCGACCGACGGATCGTCCGGGGGGATCTCCGTGACCACGCCGCCCGCGTGCAGGTACTGCGCGTGCATCTGCGCGGCGTCGCTCGTGAGAGATTCGCGCGCGCCGAGGAGCACGACGCGCGTGCGCGCACGCCGCTCCGCCAGGCGCCGCGCCACCACGAATCCGTCGCCGCCGTTGTTGCCGCGGCCGCACAGCACCACCACGGTTCGTCCGGAGATGGGCGCCACGCGCGCCTCGATCGCCTCCGCGACGCAGCGTCCCGCGTTCTCCATCAGCGTGAGCGAGGGAATGCCGAGCGTGTCGATCGCGTCCCGATCGATCGCGCGCATCACATCCGCGGTCGCGATCCTCACGGGTCGAGCAGCAGGACGACCGCCACCGCTTCGTCCCGCCCGTGTGCGAGCGAGACCTGCAGCGCGTGCGGTCCGAGCCGTGCACGCAGCGCCTCGCTCACGGCGAGCGAGGGGCGGCCGTCGTGCATCACCACTTCGAGGTCGGTCCACTGCGGGGCGGGCGAGAGGCGTGCGGCTTTGGCGAAGGCTTCCTTCGCGGCCCATCGCACGGCATAGCTCGCCGCGGCGTCCGCGCGCGCGGAGCAATACGCGCGCTCGCCGGCGGTGAAGATGCGGTGAGCGAATCGCGGGCCGAACTCGGCGAGCGCGTCGCGCACGCGGCTGATCTCCACGATGTCGATGCCGATGCCGCGGATCATCGTCGCACCGCCGCCGTGTTGATCTCGTCGACGATGCGTACGACCTCGAGGACGTCGTCCACGTCCCAATCTGCGCCGCTCACCTGAGTGCCGAAGGTGTCCCCGTAGCGCGCGAAGATCGTGCGCATGCCGATCGCCTTCGCTCCCACCATGTCGCGCTCGGCCCAGTCGCCCACCATGAGCGCGTCGCCGGCATCCACCTCCAGCAATTCGAGTGCGCGGCGGAACGGCGCGGCGTGCGGTTTGCGTTCGCGCGTGTCGTCGAATGTGACGACATGATCGAACACGTTCAGCAGGCGGAGGTCGGCCAGTCGCAGCCACGCTTGCAGGCGCGGCGCGTCGGAGATCACCGCGAGCCGGACGCCGCGACGCACCAACTCCATCAGCGTCAGATTCACGTGCGGATACAGGACGAGCGACGAGGCGCGGGCGCGGCGGTAGCCCACGATGGCCGCCGCCAGCAGGCGCGGGTCGACGCGCCCGAGCGAATCGTGCAGGAACCGGTCGAACACCTGCTGGTCTTCGATCCCTTCGCGCGTGTAGATCGCGTAAATGCGCGCCTTCGCGTCTTCCGCGCGCATTGGGAGTCCCGCGTCGATCATCCCGTCGATGGCGGCGACGATGGACGCGTCCTTCATGCGCATGAAGTCCGTGAGGGTGTTGTCGAGATCGAAGACGACGGCGCGGATCATGCGGCGGGTGCGCGCCTCGTGTTACTTGACCGACACGCCGATCGAACGGCCAAGGCTAATCTCGCCGTTATCGATACGGACGTTGAACCCGCAATTCGGATTGATGCACACCCACGCCTTGTACGTAATGGGGGCACCGTCGCGACCGTAGTCGCTGAGCGGGACCAACACGCTGTTCCCGCACTTTCTGCAAGCCGGCAATTCCTTGTCCATACTCCCCTCCCTCGTGGCAGGCGCCACCACCGTCCGCCGGCTCCCGGCTGACTGACATGATACCTCGTGATGATTGAGCGCGCGGTACGGCCTGTCAAGCTAGAGAGAGGGCGCACCTCACCGCTGGAGGATCATCATGCTGACGTCCGTCGAGCTCGAGATCGAGTTGTTCTGCCGCGGGATGGTGATCGACCCGCGCGTCCAGGACGACATGGACGCGCGCCGGATCGCGCGCACGCGTGCCGGCCTCGGCTCGGGACTCGAGGTGGTTCTCGCGGCGCCGCACCGCAGCGTGTGGGTGAACGTGCCGGTGGTGGAGTCGTTCGCCGCGCACTCGCCGTTCCGCCTCGAGCGATACGACGATGCATATGTGATCCGCGATACGCGGCCGCTCGGCGCGATGTATCCCGTGCGCATTCCCGGGGAGCCGGCGTGGTATTCGCGCACCACGGCGTCCGGTACGCCCATGAGCCGCGTCGGCGTGCTCCAAGGCACGTATCTCGGCGTCTACATTTCGAACGTCTGTTTGTACTGGGCGTGCCGGCCCGAGCCGCTCAACTGCCGGTTCTGCACCACGGGCAAGAACGTCGGCGTGAACGAAGAGGGACGCAAGTCGGTGAGCGATGTCGTCGAGGTCGCGCGCGCGGCGCGCGAGGAGTCGCACTCGATCTTCACGCACTTCAACACGGGATACCGGCACGAAGAGGATCCGGCGCGGCGCGCCGAACACGGGCTCATGCAACTGCTGCCGTACGTGCGCGCCGTGCGCGACGAGGTGGGCGGATTCATCGGCGTGCAGGCGGTTCCCGTCCTGCGCGCGAATTACGACGAGTACGATGAGTTGATCGACGCCGGCACAGACCACTTCTCGTTCTGCGTGGAGTTCGAGGATGCGGAGGTCTTCGCGCGCGTCTGTCCCGGGAAGGCGGCCACCGTTGGGCAGGACGCGTTCTACGATGCGATGGCGTACACATCGGAGAAACTCGGCGCCGGCCGCGTCTCAGGCGAGATCATCGCCGGCCTCGAGCCCGTGGAAACGACCAAGCGCGCGATCGATCGCATCGTCGCGACGGGCGCGTTTCCGACCGTGTGCATCTTCCGTCCGCTCGTGGGATCGGACCTCGCGAACGAGCCCCCGCCCGATCCCGAGGAGATGAAAGAGGTCATGGCGTATCAGTACACGGCGTGCAGGCGGGCGGGCGTTCCGGTGGGCGTGCTGCCGGGCATCCAAGTGTCGCTCGTCGTGCAACCGGAAGAGTCGCGTGCGCTCGTGCACGGGCGACATCTGCTCGACCCCTACGAAATGCGCCTGGGCGTGATGCGGGCGGCCGCCCCCGTCGTCACGGCTGTCAAGAGCCGACCGCGTCATCCTTCCGGATGCTGAGTTTGCGCGCGTCTCGCGGTACACTGTGCTCCGTGAATCGATGGTGCCTCGTGAGGAGACAGGTATGCGTGTCGGTGTTCCACGGGAGATCGCGCCGCGCGAGACGCGCGTTGCGTTGGTTCCGGAGACCGTCGCTCGGCTGATCAAAGCCGGGGTGGAGGTGAGCGTGGAGTCCGGCGCGGGCGACGCCGCGTCGTTTCGCGATGACGCCTACACCGCCGCGGGCGCGACGATCGCGCCGGATGCACAGACCCTGTACGGGAGCGCGGACGTCGTGCTCAAAGTGCGCGAACCACTCCCGGAGGAGTGTGACCTCCTGCGACCCGGGACGTTGCTCGTCGCGTTGCTCGGACGCGATCCCGAGTCGCCCATCGCGCAGCGCCTGGCCGCACGCGGCGTGACCGCGTACGCCATGGAGCGCATCCCGCGCACCTCGCGCGCGCAATCGATGGACGCGCTCTCCTCCATGGCGACCGTCGCGGGATATCGCGCCGTGCTGCATGCGGCGACGGCGCTCGGAAAGTTCTTCCCGCTCCTGATGACCGCGGCTGGCACGATTGCCCCGTCGCGCGTCCTCGTGTTGGGTGCGGGCGTCGCGGGCCTGCAGGCGATCGCGGCGTCGCGACGGCTCGGCGCGGTCGTGGAAGCCTTCGACGTGCGCCCCGCGGTGAAGGAAGAAGTGGAGAGCCTCGGTGCGACGTTCCTCGCGCCGGATCTCGTGCAATCCAGCGCGGTAGCGGACGGCGGATACGCGAAGGCGCTCTCGGACGAACAGCACGCGCGCGAGGTGGAGGTGATTCGCGGGCGTCTCGACAAGGTGGACGCGGTGATCACGACCGCGCAAATCCCCGGCAAGAGCGCCCCACGCTTGATCACCGAAGACATGGTGCGCGGTATGCGCCCGGGCTCGGTGATCGTGGACTGCGCGGCGGAGTCGGGCGGCAACTGCGAACTTACCGTGGCGGGCGAACGCGTGGAGAAGCACGGCGTGATCATCCTCGGCCCCGTGAATCTGCCGGCCGAGTTGCCGGTGCACGCGAGCCAGATGTACTCGCGCAACATCGCCGCGTTGCTCGTGCATCTCGTGAAGGACGGACGGCTCGCACTGGATGCGGACGATGAGATCACGCGCGAGACGTGTCTCGTGCGACCGGTGGCGGCAGGGAGGACCGCGCAGTGAACGCTGATGCACTCACCCAAGTCTACGTGTTCGTTCTCGCGATCTTCGTCGGGTTCGAGGTGATCTCGAAGGTGCCGGTCGTGCTGCACACGCCGCTGATGTCCGGCACGAACGCGATTCACGGCATCGTCGTCGTCGGAGGAATTCTGGTGCTGGGAGCGGCGCACACGCCGGTGCAGTACGCGCTCGGGTGGACGGCGGTCGCCTTCGGCGCGATGAACCTGGCCGGTGGCTTCGTCGTCACCGACCGCATGCTGGAGATGTTCAAGAAGAAGCCCGGGGCGCGGGGGAAGACGTCATGAGCATCATCCACGTCGCGTATCTGCTCGCCGCGGTGTTGTTCATTCTGGGCTTGAAGCGGTTGTCGTCGCCTCGGACGGCGCGATCCGGGAATCAATGGGCCGCGGTCGGCATGGCGATCGCGGTCGTGACGACGTTCTTTCTCCCGAATATCCACAACGGTCTCGCGATCGCGAGCGCACTCGCGGTCGGCGGCGTTCTCGGAACTGTCGGAGCGCGCCGCGTACAGATGACCGACATGCCGCAGATGGTCGCTCTGCTGAACGGGCTGGGAGGCGGCGCGGCCGCGATCGTGTCCGCCGCGGAGTATCTGGACAACGTGTCGAACCTCACGTCTCCGGGAGCGGTGGCGCTCGTCTCCACGATGTTCGGCACGGTCATCGGATCGATCTCTTTCACCGGGAGCATCGTCGCGTTCGGGAAGCTGCAAGGGATCATCACGGAGCGCGCGCTGGCCAGCACCGCACAGCGCGTCCTGAACGGGTTGCTCGTGGTCGTTCTCATCGCGACCGCGGTCGCGAGCGCCGTGCACATCGGGTTGCCCACGTACCTCGTGCTCGCGGCGTGCGCTCTGGTGTTCGGCGTGTCGCTCGTGTTGCCGATCGGCGGAGCGGACATGCCGGTGGTGATCTCGATCCTCAACTCGTGCACAGGGCTTGCGGCCGCGGCCACGGGATTCGTTCTCGGCAACAACGCGCTGATCATCTCGGGCACGCTCGTCGGCGCGAGCGGCACGCTGCTCACGATGCTGATGTGCAAAGCCATGAACCGCTCGATCGGCAACGTGCTCTTTGCAGGCGTGGGCGGCGGCGCTCCGGCAGGGGCGGCCGCGGCGAGCGGGAACGGCGCGGGCGCCTCGCACACCGTGCGGCAGATCACCGCGGAAGACGCCGCGGTTCTCTTCAGCAATATCGAGTCGATGAT
>CAZEPH010000158.1:0-6444 GCA_964514075.1 uncultured bacterium
GCAAGCACGCTATGATTGATTTCTGGGGCCGCGTTTCAACGGGAGACCGCGCACGCGCGCAAAAACTCCTGCGACAGGTCGAATGCGCGTATCTTGCGGACCGGCCGTGGCGCGTGCTCTCCGGCGAAGCGGCGATCATCCCCGGCAGCCTGGAGGCGATGCTCGCCGTGGTGGAGTGGATCGCGCGCAACGCGTCTCCCCTGCGCCTGCCGCACGGGCGCACGGATCTGCCCGACCATGTCGCCTCGCGCATCTCCGCCTTCGCGATGTGTCCGTCGTGGATCGGCATTCCGCTCCTGGCGGGCGATCGCGTCGTCGGCGTGCTCGCCGTGGCGAACGATGAAGCGTACGGCCTCAGCGGCGACGACGAGCGTCTTCTCTCGTCGGTCGCGATCCAAGCGACGATCGCCGTGAGCAACGCGCACCTCTACGAAGACGTCGTGCGACGCACCGCGGAGTTAGGCGCCGTCCTGGAGATGAGCCAAGCGCTCTCCTCCGCGTGGAGCGAACCGGTGTCCTTGCTGGGCGTTCTCGCCCGGCGCACGCAGGAGCTCATACCGAGCGATAGCTTCGGCATCTTTCTCGCGGACGACACGCGCACGCATCTCTCGCCGGTCGTGTACGAAGGGCCGGAGCGCGACGCGGTGATGAACCTCACCGTGTCCATTGGCGAGGGCATCGTCGGGTTGGTCGCACGCACCGGACACCCCGAGTTGGTGAACCACGCGCACCTCGATCCACGCAGCAAGCACGTGCCTGGAACGGAGATCACGCCGGAGTGCATGCTCGCCGTTCCGTTACGGAGCGGGGATGCCACACTCGGCGTGCTGTGCGTCTCGCGAGAGGGAGACCGAATCTACCGCTCGGCAGACTTGGACTTCCTCACCGTGGTGGCGTCGCACGCTGCGATTGCGCTGGAGAACGCGCGGCTCTTCGGCAACCTGCAGAACGCCCTCGAGGAGAATAAGCGGCAGCAGCAGCAACTCCTCAGTACGGAACGGTTGCGCACGTTGGGCGAAATGGCAAGCGGCGTCGCGCACGACTTCAACAACATCCTCGGCGCGATTCTGGGGCGCGCGCAGTTGCTCTTGATGCGCGTCGACGACGAGCACGCGCGCAAGGGTCTCACCGTGATCGAGCAGGCGGCGCGCGACGGCGCGGCGACGGTGAAGCGCATTCAAGACTTCACGAAGCTGTCGCAGCCGCCCGAGCCAGAGTGCGTGGATCCCAACGCCGCCGTCTTCGACGTGTTCGAGAGGACGCGCACGCGATGGGAAGCGGTCCCCGGACTGACGGTGAGCGCGGACGCGGCGGCCACGCATAACGTGATGGCCAACGCCGCGGAGCTGCGCGAGGTCCTCACGAACCTCGTCATGAATGCGGTCGACGCATCGCCCGACGGTGGACGCATCACGCTGCGGTCGCGCACGCAAGGGGACGCGATCACGATCCAGGTCGAGGACACGGGATGCGGGATGACACCCGAGGTGCGCGAGCGCCTCTTCCGCCCGTTCTTCACGACGAAGGGGCGCAAGGGGACCGGGCTGGGCCTGGCGGTGTCGCAGGGGATCATCGCCCGCTACGGCGGCACGCTGACGGTCGAGAGCGAGCCGGGCGTGGGGAGCACCTTTACCGTGACCTTCGCCGCGGACGAATCATCGCCCGCGCCGGCGGTGGCGACGGTCGAGGAGACGGCCGAGCAGAACGACGTGCGCGGGTCGTTCATCGTCGTCGACGACGAGCAGGAAGTGGCGCTGGTCGTCGCGGAATCGCTCCGCGACGCCGGTCACGAGGTGCGCGTGTACTCCGATCCCCGCGAGGCCCTCGCGGCGTATCTCGAGCGTCGTCCAGATGCGATGTTCACCGATCTCGGGATGCCGGGACTCGACGGCTGGCAGCTCACGCAAAGCGTTCTCCAGCACGATCCCACCGCGCGCATCGTGATCGTGAGCGGGTGGGGTGTCGCGCTCTCCGGCGACAGGCTCCGCGCCGCGGGCGTTCAGGCGGTTCTCGCGAAGCCGCTCTCCGTGCAGTGGGCGCAGTCGGCGGCGCAGCACGTGTTGCAAGGTCGGCGAATCGCATGATGCAGACAGCACGCACCGTGTCGAACGCACGGCCGATCGTGCACGCGCCGTTCGATTGTCGCACATGACAAACAACGACTTCGCCCCTGACACCGGCACCGGCATGTTGCTTGCGCTCTTCCCGGCGAGACGTGCCGCGCGCGGTCCCACACGCGGCGGCTATCAGACGGGAGACATCCACGCATGACACGCACCGTTCGCCGTTCCCTCCTCTTCACGGGATCCACGCTCCTGCTCTTGTCGGGCATGTGGTCGAGCGGATGCATCGACGCAACGGCTCCGACGACGCCTCCCGCATCGCAAGGCATCGCCATGCCCCAGAGCACGAGCGCTCTCGGGCAAGCGGCCGGCGTCGTCACGCAGCTGTTCGTCTATGCGTCGACCAAGCCCACGTCGTATCTCGCGCCGAACCGCGTGTACGTGCACGCCGCGCGCGGCGGCGTTGTAAGCGCTGGGCAATTCACGGTGACCATTCCGCCGAACGCGTTGCCGCAGAGCACGTACATCACGGTCGCGCCGAGTAGCCTCACGCAGGTGCAGGTGGCGCTCGAGCCGACGGGGTTGCAGTTCCGCCCGGGCTACAACGCGACGCTGACATTCGACTACGGCGGCACCACAGGCGAG
Organism: uncultured bacterium; assembly: GCA_964514075.1. GTDB lineage: Bacteria > Eisenbacteria > RBG-16-71-46 > CAZEPH01 > CAZEPH01 > CAZEPH01. Next base: position 2,709 of record CAZEPH010000158.1, read on the forward strand.
TCCTCGCCGGTGATGGTGTCCGCGTGGTTCAACCCGTCGCTGAGCCGATGGGAGTCGTTGCCGAACGGTGTGCGCAATACGCAGGCGAAGCGCTACAGCGTCCCGCTCGAGCACTTCTCCTACTACGCGCTGGCCAAGTAGTCCCCCTCCGATGCGGGGCGGGGGTGGCGAGTCATCGCCACTCCCGTTCCGGCATGTTCGTCGCGAGGGAACGCACCGCACCGCGGGAGTCGCAGGACGATGAACGAGCTGTCCGGACTCATACTGGAGACGTACGAAATCCGCGGCATCCTCGGCCGCGGCGGGATGGGTGTTGTCTATCACGCATTCGATCGGACGCTCGGGCGCGAGGTCGCGATCAAGTGTCCGACCGACGAGTTGCTCCGCGATCCCGCGGCGCTGGAGCAGTTCCGCCGCGAAGCGATCGCCGCCGGTCGCATCAACTCGCCGTACGTGGCAACCATCTTCCGTGTCGCTGACTACGATGAACGCCCGCTCATCGTGATGGAGGTGGTGCGCGGCACATCGCTTCGCCGCGTGCTGCAAGACTCCGGACCGCTCCCGGCCGCGGACGTGATGGACATCGGCGTGCAGGTCGCCGAAGCGCTCGTGGCCGCGCACGCAGAGGGCATCGTCCACAGCGACATCAAGCCAGCCAACATCTTCCTGGGCGAGGGCGGGCAGGTGAAGGTGATGGACTTCGGCATCGCCCGGCTCACCGAGCCGGGCGCACGCTCCTCCGCACCGGCCGCGGCCGAAGGGACGGCGGCCTACATGGCGCCCGAGCAGGCGAGCGGCACGCGCGACGCGCGCAGCGACCTCTACGCGCTCGGCGTCGTGCTGTACGAACTCTCGAGCGGATGCCTGCCGTTCGAGGCGGAGACGAACGATGCGCTGCTCGTGCGCAAGCTCTCGGAGATTCCCCTGCCGCCCAGCCGGTGGGGTGCGAATCTGCCACCGTCGTTCGAGCGGCTCGTGCTGCAACTCATCGAGCGCGACGTGGAGAACCGGCCGAGTGACGCGCGTCGCGTCGTGCAGATGCTGCGCGAGTTGCGTGCACACGCACACACGCCGCGCCGGACCGGGACACGCCGGCCGGCGAGCGACGTGGTGCCGCTCATCGGACGCGCCGACGATCTCGCGCGCTTGCGCGAAATGGCCGAGCGCGCCGCACTCGGGAACGGCGGCGTGGTTCTGATCACCGGTGCGAGCGGGAGCGGCAAGACGCGCCTCGCGGATGATCTGGCGAAGTACGCGAGCGAGCACGGCCTCACCGTCGTGCGCGCGCGGTGCACGAGTGACGATCCGGCGATGAACGGCCTCCCGCTGCGCCGTGCACTCGGTGACACGCTGCCCGCCTCCGCCGAAGCGATCGAAGGCGCAGCCATCGCCCGCGCCGGCGACGGGCCGCTTCTCCTCCTCGTCGACGATGCGCACTGGATGGATCCACTGAGTGCCGCAACGCTGCACCTGATCGCGGGCGCCGCGTCCGCGCACGCCCTACTGCTTTGCGTGTGCGTCGGCACGGACGATGGCTCGCGCCTTCCCGCGCACGTCCGTTCCGCCGTGCGCGCGCTGCGCCGGATCGGCCGCGTGAGCGAGCATGCGCTCGGGCGTCTCTCGGACGACGACACGCGCGAGCTCGTCGCGACGCTCCTGGGCGGACGCGTGGCCGCCGACGACGTGCACGCGCGTCTGGTCACGCTCTCCGGCGGATGGCCGGGTATGGCGATCGCCGCGGTGCGCGCACTACAGGAGGACGCGCTCCTTCGCATTGACGGGGACCGGTGGGTCCTTGCACCGTCGAACGACGCGGACCCGCTGCCGTCCGTCGTGGCGAGCGCGCTGGATCGGCGGCTCGCCACGCTATCCGCGGACGAACGCGCGTTGCTGAACTGCGCGGCCGTCGCCGGCGAGACTTTCGCGCCCGTGGTCGTCGCCGCCGCGCTGCATCGCGACCGGTTGCAGGTGCTGCAGTCCCTGCACGTCATCGAGACGGATGTGGCCCTCGTGCACAGCGGGGAAGACGCGACGACTTTCGATGCGCCCGTCCTGGCGCGGCGCCTGCGCGAGGCGCTGTCGGCCCCGCTCCGTCGCGAGTTGCACGGACGCATCGCCCGCGCGCTCGAGGAATGCGCTCCCGAGAGCGCGGAACGCACGGCCGCACTCGCACAGCACGACTACGCGGCCGGCGACTACCTGCGCGCTCTGCCCGCGCTGCGCGCGTCGGGCGCGCACTTCGCCGAGACGTTCGCGTACGAGGACGCGCTGCGCTCCTTCACCGGAGCGCTGGATTGCCTGGAACGAGCCGCGGACGACTCCCTCGCCAGCGACGTCATTGACGTGCGCGGAGAATTGGGACGCCTGTGCATCGCGCTCGGACGGCTGGACGACGCCGCGATCCACCTCGACACCGCGCGCGGACTCGGCCTGGCGTACGGCCGAACCGACGCCGTCGCCCGGTTCGACAAGCAACTCGGCGACGTGGAGTTCTCCCGCAAGAACTGGGACAGCGCGCTCGAGTGCTACGAGCGCGCGGAACGCGCGTTCACCGAATCGTGCGATGTGCACGGCCTGTGCGACGTGTACCGCAGCATGGGCAACATCCATTTCCAGAAGGGGGAGTTCGATGCCGTCGTTGCGGACTACGACAAGGCGCTCGCCATCGCCGAGAACATCGGCGACGACCAGCAGATCGCCCGCGCGTGCAACAACCTCGGCGCCGTCAGCAACGTCCTCGGCGAACGGCAGAAGGCTCTCGCACACTATCACCGCAGCGTGGAGCACTACAAACGTGCAGATGATCGGGTCGGGCAGACGCAGACGACGCTCAACATCGGCCTGACGTACGCGGCGCTGCGCAATTGGCCGGAAGCGGCGAACTACTATCGCCGCAGCGCCTCCATGGCCGAGGACATGCAGGACTCCGAGCTCATCGCCATCAGCCGGTTGGCGTTAGCGGAGGCGGAAGTGCACTTGAAGATGCTCGACGACGCGGAAGCCGATTGCGACCGGGCGCTCGCGACGTTCTTGAGCCGTCACGACCGTCTCGGAGCAGCCGATAGTTACAGAGTACGGGGGATCGTGATGTCGCGCGCCGGCCGCGCCGCCGAGGCGGAGCAGGCGTTCAATGAGTGCCTCACGATCAGCGAAGCGGTCGGCGGACGGCTCCAGACGGCGGAAGGACAGCGCGACTACGCCGAGCACCTCATCTCGACAGGCGAGTACGACGAAGCCGAAGTGCTGCTCGAGGCCGCGCGTGCGGCGTTCGAGGAGCTGTCCGCTCGGGAACATGTCGCCGAAGTCGATCGGGTGTGCGCGACGCTGAACGAACGACGGGAGGAAGCTGCATGACAGTCGGTCTTGCAACACGAAGTTGCGATTGCAACGACCTGCGTCAGCGCATCGAGCAACTCGAACGCGAACGATTGGAGATCCTCGGCGAGCTCGAAGAGGCGTACGAGCGGTTCGCGCATAGCGTCGACGAATCCCAGTCCGAGACGGAACTCGTGTATCACGAACTCCGCGAGAAGGCCGAATCGCTCGAACATCGCGTGAACGAGCTGGTCGCGCTCGCGGACGTCGCGCGGAATATCAGTTCGATCCTGCAGATGGACGCCGTCATCGAGTGCGTGGTGGACCAGGCGCGCGCGCTGATCGGAGCGGACTCCGCGCTCTTGTACACGACCGGCGAGACGGGGGACCTGATCTACCGTGCCGGACGCGTGCTCGCGGG
>CAZEPH010000159.1:0-6433 GCA_964514075.1 uncultured bacterium
TGCACGCAGGGTCGCGGCGGCATCACTGCTCCCGCCGCCCAGCCCCGCACCGTGGGGTACCCGCTTCTCGAGAGTGATGGCCGCTCCCCGCCGCGAACCGGTGCCCGCGCCCGTCGCTTCGGCGAGCGCGCGCGCGGCGCGCAGGACGAGGTTCGTGTCGTCTGCGGGCACGACGGGCGGATCGACGCGCAGCGTCAGTTCGCGTGCGGGGCGCACGCGCAGGACGTCGGCGAGCGAGATGGTCTGCAGGATCGTGCGCACGTCGTGATAGCCATCGCCCCGAGGCGCGAACACGGCGAGACCGAGGTTGATCTTCGCGTACGCGCGCGCGACGACGATCACCGCGGTGAGACGTAGAGAATGAACAGCACCGCACACATCCACAACACCACGGCGCCGAGGATCGGCTTGTCGTGCACTAGGTGTTCCGAGGGATTGCCGCCACCGCTCCGCTGCGTCATCAAGTACAAGTAGCGGAAAACCCCGAAGACCACGAACGGCACCGTGTACACGAGGCGGTACGTGTGGAACTTCTGCACCGTCTCGCCTGACACCGTGTAGATCGAATAGGCGAGGATGGTGCAGGCGGTGACGATCGAGATCATCTGGTCCAGGAGCGGAGCCGAGTACTCCGCGAGCGAGCGGCGGTGTCCGGCGGCGCCGTCGGCCAGCGCGAGGAGTTCCGCGCGGCGCTTCGCGATCGCCAGAAACAGCGCGAGGAAGAGCGTGCAAATGAGGAGCCACGGCGAGAGCGCGAGACGTGGGTCGAGCGGCCGCAACACCTGGACGCCGGCCACGGCGCGCAGGACGAAGCCGCTCGCGAGCAGCAGGACGTCCAGGATCACCACGTTCTTCAGGCCGACCGAGTACGCGATATTGAGCGCCGCGTACGCCGTGGCGACCAAGCCGAAGCGCACGCCCAGCAGGTAGCTCGCGCACACGCCGCCGCCGAGCAGGATCGCGGCCGCCACGCCCGCCACACCCACGCTCAGGCGCCCCGACGCAATCGGCCGGGAGCGTTTCTTGGGGTGCACGCGGTCGCGCTCGCGATCCATGATGTCGTTGAGCAGGTAGACGCCGCTCGAGATTGCGCAGAAGAGAGCCGCCCCCAGTGCGGCGCGGGTCACGAACGAGGGATTGCGCAGGTGTTCCGAGAAGACGAGCCCGGCGAACACAACGAGGTTCTTCGTCCACTGATGCGCACGCAGCGATTGCAGCAACGCGCCCGGCGTGCCCGCGTTGCGGTGCGTGACCGTCGCGTCGCTCAGAGCGCCGGCCCTTCCGTGAACGGCGGCGCGTCGAGCGCGCGCGCGGCCAGCGGCAGTCCCGCCAGACGCCGCTCGACGAGTGCGCAGATGGTGTGTCCCACGGCGATGTGCGCTTCCTGAATGCGCGCGACGTCCGCGGACGGAACGATCAACGCGGTGTTGCACAGCGCGGCAAAGTCCGCACCGCGCGCGCCGGTAAACCCGATCGTGTAGATGCCGCGCGCGCCCGCGACCTCCACGGCGCGGCGAATACTCCGTGCGCTCCCGCTCGTGGTGATCGCGAGCAGCACGTCGCCCTCGCGTCCCATGCCCTCGACCTGCCGCGCGAACACGTCGTCGTACGAGAAGTCGTTGGAGATAGCGGTGAGCGACGACGTGTTTGTGGTCAGAGCGTGCGCGCGCTGCGGTGCGCGATCGCGCACGTAGAACATGCCCGCCAACTCCGCTGCGATGTGCTGTGCGTCGGCCGCGCTGCCGCCGTTGCCGCAGGTGAGAAGCTGCGCGCCCGCGGCGAGACGTCGCGCGACCTCCTCCGCCGTGGCATCCGCCCACTCGCTCCACTCGCGTGCCACCGCGGCGAGAACCTGCGCGGACTCCGCGAGCGCTTCGTAGGCGGCGCGTGCGCCCGTTTTCACGTCAGCGCCGTGCATGTTGTCCCGCTCCGCTCCCAGGTGCCGCGCGCGGGTGCTCGCTCACGTACTCGCGCACGGCGTCTTCCCACGAGGGCAACTCGTAGTCGAGGAGAGCGTGCAGCGCCACGTTCGCGAGCGTGCTGTTCGCGGGCCGTGGGGCAGGGCGTCCCAGTGCTGCGGTCGTCGTGCGCTCGATCCGCTGCGTGTCGAATCCCGCTGCGCGCATCACCTCGCACGCCAGTTCGTACCACGTGCAGAGGCCCGCGTTCGTGGCGTGGTACACACCGGGCAGTCCCAGGTCGATGATGCGGGCGAGTGCGTCGCTGAGGTGCGGAGCGTACGTCGGCGCGCCGCGTTGATCCGTCACCACCGCGAGCGATTCGCCGCCGGCCGCGCGCGCCAGCACCGTGTCCACGAAGTTCTTGCCGCCGCGGCCGAACAGCCACGACGTCCGCACCACGATGTTGCCCGGGCCGCCGTCGAGCACCTCCGCTTCGCCCGCGAGCTTCGACGCCCCATACGCGCTGAGCGGATTCGTTGCGTCCCACTCCGTGTACGGGCGATCCGACTCGCCGTCGAACACATAGTCCGTGCTGAGGTACACGACGCGCGCGTTCACGCGGCGCGCGGCGTCGGCGACGATGCGCGCCCCGAGCGCATTCACGCGGTACGCCGCTTCCACCTCCACCTCCGCGGCGTCGACGTTCGTGAACGCCGCGAGATGGACGACCCACTCCGGATGCAGCCGCGCGAACTCCTCCCGGACGCGTGCGACGTCGGTGACGTCCCCGTCCGCGCGCGTCATCGGGGCGACGTCGTGCGCGCGGGCCAGGCGCGGCACGAGGTCGGCGCCGAGGAGTCCGTTCGCTCCGGTGACAACGATGCGCATTGTGATCCCTTTCTACAGTACGTCCACTTGACTGGAGTCGCCGATCATGAAGCGATACGCATGCGGCTTGCGCTCCACCCGTCCGATGCGCACGTCCTTGCCGATCAGGCTGCCCTCGATCCGTCCGCCGATGCCTGTGACAGACGTGCGTTCGAGAATGATGCTGAACTCTACCTCGCACCGCTCCAGCGTGACATCGTCGGCCACAGACGTGAAGGGGCCGACGTAGCTATCGGCGATCGTGCAATTCTTCCCCACAATGAGCGGACCGCGAAGGATCGAATTGCGCACCGTCGTCCCCTCGCCCACCACCACGTTGCCGTCGATCTGCGAGCGCGGGTCCACGTCGCCGCGCACGTTGCGCTCCAGCGTGGAGAGCACGAGGCGGTTCGCCTCCAGCATGTCTTCGAGCTTGCCCGTGTCCTTCCACCAGCCTGTGACCAGATGCGAGCGCACGGTCCGCTTCTTGTCGATCATGTACTGGATCGCGTCGGTGATTTCCAGCTCGCCGCGTTTGGACGGCGTGATCGCGTTGACCGCCTCCCAGACCGTCTTGTCGAACAAGTACACGCCGACCAGCGCGAGGTCGCTCTTCGGGTGCGCGGGTTTTTCCTCGAGGCGCACGACGCGGCCGCCGTCGAGTTCGGCGACGCCGAAGTCCTGCGGGTTGGGGACCTTCGTGAGGAGGATCTGGCAGTTCGGCGTGTCGCGCTCGAACGCGTCGACGATGTCGGCCACGCCGTCTTTGAGCAAGTTGTCGCCGAGGAACATGAGGAACGGCTCGTCGCGCATGAAGTCGTGTGAGATCTTCACGGCGTGCGCCAATCCGAGCGGCGCTTCTTGCGGGATGTACGTTGCACGGATGCCGAACGCGCTGCCGTCGCCGACGGCGTCTTCGATCTCGCGGCGCGTGTCGCCCACGATGATGCCCACGTCGGTGATGCCCGCCGCGCGGATCGCGCGCAAGCCGTAGAAGAGAATCGGCTCGTTGCCCACGGGCACGAGCTGCTTCGCGCTCGTGTGCGTGATCGGACGCAGGCGCGTGCCTTTGCCGCCGCTCAGGACGAGTGCTTTGATGGGGTCCTCCTGATTACCGCGCCGCCACCGCGGCGAACGTCGCGCGCATCACCTCGCGGCCGTGCGCGAGCGCTTGCGGAACGAGCGACGCATCCTTCGCCCCCGCCAGTGCAAGGTGCGGTTTCCCGCCGCCGCTCCCGCCGGTGACCTTGGCGACCTCGCGCACGAGTTCATCCGCGCGCAGAACGCCTTCCCGAATGAGATCGTCGGTGACCGCGGCGAGGAACGTCACCTTGCCCCCGTCGCCGCGCGCGGCGATGACCGCACCGCCGCGCTTCATTTGTCCGCGCAGTTTGTCCGCGGCATCGCGCAGCGCATCGGTCGTGCCGCCGGTCACCTCGCTCACGACGATTTTCGCGCCGCCCACGTCCTCGGCTTGCGCGAGCGCAGCGTCGAACGCTTGCTGCACCGAACCCGCCTGCGCGTGTTCGAGCATCTTGCGCATGGTCTCGCGCTCGGCCAGCAGCGCGTCGACGCGCGGGAGGATGTCGCGCACGCTCACGCCGAGCGAGTCCGCGAGCGCGCTCATCGTGCGTTCGTTCTCGCGCAGGCGCGCAAGCGCTGCGTCGCCCGTGATCGCTTCGACGCGGCGCACGCCGCTGCCGACGCTGCCTTCGCTCACGAGCAGGAACGGGCCGATCTCGCCGGTCGACCGCACGTGCGTGCCGCCGCACAACTCGAGGCTGAATCCCGCGACCTCCACGACGCGCACCTTGTCGTCGTACTTCTCGCCGAAGAGCGCCATCGCGCCGCGTTGCAGTGCGTCCTCGATGTTCTGCACCGCGGTGTCGATCGACACGTCGCGGAGGATCCACGCATTCACCTCGGTCTCGACGCGCTCGATCTCCGCGCGCGCGGGTTGCGCGAAGTGCGAGAAGTCGAAGCGCAGGTGCTCCGGCGCGACGAGCGATCCCGCCTGCCGCACGTGCGTGCCGAACACGCTGCGGAGCGCCGCGTGCAGCAAGTGCGTCGCCGTGTGATTGCGTGCGGTGGACATGCGGTGGCGCTCGGCGACGTGCGCGTCCATCGGGCCGCGCTCGGCGACGTGCAGCAACTCGCCCATGTCGACGTTCGCGGGTTCCGCGCCGCCGTCTCGCGCTTCCGTCATGAGCACGCCTGTGTGCACGATCGCTCCCGCGTCTCGCTGCACGTCGTTCACTTCCAGGGCGAGATGCTCCGACGCAATGACTCCGCGGTCCCCGACCTGCCCACCGCCCTCTGGATAGAAGGGCGTCTTGTCCAGCACCACGTCGACGTGCGGCCATCCCTTTGCGCCTTCGCGCACCATCCGCACACGCGCCGGGGTTTCGAGATGCTGGTAGCCGACGAAGCGCGAGTGGGCGCCCTTCGACACCTTACGCCACGCGCGGTCGCCGCCGGCCGCTGTGCCCTTCGCGGCGAACTTCGACGCCTTGCGCGCGCGCGTGCGCTGCTCGTCCATCGCGCGCTCGTAGCCGTCCGCGTCGAACGCCGTGCCGCCGAGCGATTCGTAGATGTCGCGCGTGAGATCCACCGGAAAGCCGTAGGTGTCGTGCAGGCGGAAGATCACGTCGCCCGCCAGCGGCGGCAGACCTGGCGCGGGTTCCGCCTGCATGATGCTCTCGTAGCTTCCGTCCAGCGCGAGCGCCGGATGCAAGCGATTGAGCTCCTGTGAGAGATGCGCGACGCCCTGCTCGATCGTGCGCGCGAACGCTTCCTCCTCCGCACGCACCGCGTGCGCGATCGCCTCCGCTTGACGCGCCAGCAGCGGGTAGCTTCCGTGCATCGACTCGACCACCTGCGGCACGAGCGTGTGAATGAACGGTTCGGTGAATCCCAGCGCGCGCCCCTTTGCATACGCGCGACGCAGAAGGCGCCGCACGAGGTACCCGCGCCCTTCGTTCCCCGGATAGACATTCTCCGCGATGACGAACGTCACCGCGCGCGCGTGATCCGAGATCAACTTGACCGCGGTGTCGGCTTCGCGCACAGGGCTCGCGCGTCGCTCGGTGAGGCGCGCGCGCAATCCGTCGAACAAGTCCGTGGCGAAGATGCTCGTCACGCCCTGGAGAACGGCGGTGAGTCGTTCGACTGACATCCCCGTGTCGATGCCGCGGCGCGCGAGCGGCAAGCGCGAGCCGTCTTCCTGCTGGTTGAACTGCGGGAAGACGTGATTCCAGATTTCCATGAAGCGGTCGCAGTCGCAGCTCGGTCCGCAGTGCGCGTCGTCCGGCGCGCGGCCCGGAACGAACGGACGTCCGCACCATCCGGGGTTCGACTCGCCGAAGTCCCAGTAGATTTCGCTCGATGGACCGCACGCGCCGGTCGTCCCGGCCGGTCCCCAGAAGTTGTCCCTCGCCCCCAAGCGGGTGATGCGCGTCGGCTCGAGGCCGATCACGTTCTGCCAGATGTCCGCGGCTTCGTCGTCTTCGAGGAACACGCTCACCCACAGGCGCGAGCCGTCGATCTGCATCACGCGCGTGAGGAACTCCCATCCCCACTCGAGCGACTCCCTCTTGAAGTAGTCGCCGAAGGAGAAGTTGCCGAGCATTTCGAAGAAGGTGAGGTGGCGCGCGGTGTGCCCGACC
>CAZEPH010000160.1:0-6421 GCA_964514075.1 uncultured bacterium
CGGCGCACCACGAAGCGCCCCGCGCGCTACGACGCTCGCTTCACGAGCCGAATCGGGTCCGCTTCCGCCGCGGCCGCGCTGAACCACAACTCGCGCAGCGTCTGATACTCCTCCGGCGGAATGCGCGGCTTCACCAGCGTGAGCGTCTCGACGAGATACGCCACGTTGCCGCTGAGCGACCACGTGCGCGTGAACTCCCCCACGGACGTGCGGACCGGCTCCTGCCGCGTCACCCCGATGCGATAGCCTTCGGGCAGACGCAGCGTGTAGTGCTTCGCGATCGTGAACGTCGGGCTCAGCACGCTCACGTCCAGATCGGCCTTGCGCGAACCTTCGTACACCCACTGCGGCAATCCGGGAATCGGGATCGATGTATAACCGGACGGCAACTCACCGAAGATCGTGTCGGCTTCCACCGTCCCCCACTTCGGGTTGCTGAGGTCGATCTTCACGCTGAACGGCAAGGAGAGATCGCCTGGCGGCGTGACGACGAACCCCGTGAGCTCCGCGTTCGAAGCAATGAACGTCCGTCGCTTGGAGAAGAAGTCGCGGCGTCCCGTCGGTCCGGCTTTCTTCAACATGCCGCGCGCCTGCATTTCCATGACGCCGGTGGAGACGGTCTTCATCGTCCCCGTCATCGCGCCCTTCTCGGAAATCGTCAGGTCGAACGTCACCGTCTCCGTGTTCTCCGAGGGGCGCGAGAGCGGGGCAATCTCGATGCGCGCGCGATCGGCGTTCAACACGAGGACCGGACGGCCTTGCATCTGCCCGGGAATCACGCCGAACGGTGCGGTCTCTGTTTGTGAATCGAGCCACACGCGCTTTTTCGCGGGCGTCTCCGTGATCACCGAGACGTGATTGAACTGCGTGATCGCGGGCGCGCTCGTGTCCGGCGGCACCACGAGGTTCGACAACACGAACGTGACGGGGAACCCCCCGGCGCGCAAACACGCCGCGAGCAGACACGCGTGATCCTTGCTGTCGCCCGCTTTGTTGGCCCAGATGTCCGCCGCCGGCTCGGGCTCGACGCCGGACGTTTGAAACTCGAACACGAGAATGCCGGTGACGGTCGTCGCGACCAAGTTGTAGATCGCGCGCATCGCGGCTTCGCCCGTCTTCTTCCCGACGGTCGTGTTCACGAGCGAGCGGATCTCCGGCGTGGGCGCGGATGCCTTGTCCAACGCAGCGCGCATCTCGCTGGCGAGCGTGTGCCACGAATCGAGCGTGCTCGCGAGCACTGTCGACGCAGCGTCTTGAATCGGCGCCGAGTACTCCACCGTCAATGCGCGCACGCGGTCCGCGGTCCACTCGTACCGCCGCTCCCCGTTGGCGGTTGTTACGCGCGGGGCCGGCGTGTTCCCCCCGGCGAACAGGTGGATCGACACGGAATCCGGCACGACGAGAACGCGCTTCACGTGCAGCGACGCGTCGTCGCTGGCGAACGTGAAACGCGCTTCGAACTGACCGGGCAGAAGCTGCCGCTGGCGGTCGATGACGTACTGGTACTCGACGACGGATCCCGGCACGGGGTCCGGCACGAGGAACACGTACTGCCGCAGGTTGTGATAGAAGCGGAACGGCCCGACGCCTTGCACGAGCGTGTCGCGCAGTGCACCGGGTCCGGCGTTGTGCCACTTGCCGTCGGGCGTCTGCGTTCCCGCGAAGTCCATGCGCACGCGATCCACGAGCGCATTGTATTGAAAGAACACCATGCGATGCCGCGACCGCGCGTACGGCGTCACCACGCGAATGATCCTGTGCACGCGGATCGATGACGAACCGTCGGGGCGCAGGCGCACTTCCTGTTCGTCGAGCAGCAGCACGCCGTGCACGTTGTTGGTCAGCGCGGTGTCGGCGTTGGCTTCGTCGGTGTAGGTGCGTGCCTCGGGGCTCAGGCCGGCGAGATCGCGAAACTGCGCGTGTGCGGAAGCGGCCCACGCGCAGCAGACGACGGCACAGATCAACGAACGAACGATCACGGACTCTCCAGGACGAGGTGACGGAGCGCGCGGCGCGCCGGGCAACGATGCTATCAGACGCCCACAGGGGTCACAACGTTCCCGCCGCGCGCCGGCGCTCGGCGAATTCGCGCACGAGGCGCGCGGCCTCGGCCTCCCATCCACGCGTGGTCGGCTCGTAATAGACGTGACCCTGCACCGCCGCTGGGCGATAGCGCACCTCCGGCGCGAGGGCCTCATCCCGATCGTGCGGGTAGACGTGGCCGGCGCCGTATCCAAGGTCGCGCATGAGCGCAGTCGGTGCGTTGCGCAAGTCCAGCGGCACGGGCTCCGAGCCGGACGCGCGCGCGTCCTCGACCGCACGGCCGTACGCGAGATACACCGCGTTCGACTTCGGCGCGAGCGCAAGGTACACGGCGACCTGCGCGAGGAACAACGCCCCCTCGGGCATGCCGACCCGTTCCACCGCCTGAAACGCCGCGACCGCGTGTGTGAGGGCGGCGGGCTCGGCCAGTCCAACGTCCTCGCTCGCAGCGCGCACGAGACGCCGTGCGACGAACAGCGGATCCTCGCCCGCTTCCAGCATGCGTGCGATCCAGTACAAGCACGCATCCGCGTCGCTGCCGCGCAGGCTCTTGTGCAGGGCGGAGATGATGTTGAAGTGCTCCTCTCCCGTCTTGTCGTAGAGGAGCGACTTGCGCTGCATCGCATGTGCGAGCGCATCGCGCGAGACGGCACGACACCCCGTCGTGTCGGGCGTGGTACCGGTCACCGCGAGTTCGAGAGCGGTGAGCGCGGTGCGCGCGTCGCCGTCGGCCGCGTGCGCGAGCGAATCGAGCGCCTCGGAGTCGACGCGCGGGCGCAGTGCGCCGAGCCCGCGGTCGCCGTCCGTGAGCGCGCGATCGAGCAGCGCGCGCACGTCCGCGGGCGTGAGCCGCTCGAGCACCATCACGCGGCTCCGCGAAAGGAGCGCCGCGTTGACCTCGAACGACGGGTTCTCGGTGGTCGCGCCCAGCAGCACGATCGTGCCCGATTCGATGTGCGGCAAGAACGCATCCTGCTGTGCGCGATTGAAGCGGTGGATCTCGTCCACGAACAGCACGCTCGGCTTGCCGGTCGCGCGCCGCAGCTTCTCCGCATCGGCGATCACCTCGCGTATCTCCTTCACACCGGACGTGACGGCGCTGAACGCGAGGAACTGCGCGCCGCTCGCTTCCGCAACGAGCCGCGCGAGCGTCGTCTTGCCGCTGCCGGGTGGTCCCCAGAAGATCGTGCTGCCGAGCACGCCGCCTGCCAGTTCGCGGCGGAGCGGGCCGTCCGGTCCGACCAGGTGCGCTTGCCCCACGACCTCATCGAGCGTGTGCGGGCGCATGCGATCGGCGAGCGGCGCGCGGCGCGGACGCGCGGCGGGGGCGTCGTCCCCGAAGAGCGACGTCACGCGCCCACGACCTGGACGTGGAGCGAGCGGGTGCGAGGCCCGTCGAACTCGCAGAAGAACACGCCTTGCCATCGCCCGAGCACGAGGCGGCCGTCCGAGACGATGAGCATGGTCGCGCACCCGATCATCGCGGACTTGATGTGCGCATCGGCGTTGCCTTCCGCGTGACGGAACGACGGGCTCTGCGGCACGAGGGCCGCGAGGTGATGCACGAGATCGCGCATCACGTCCGGATCGTCGTGTTCGTTGACGAGCACCGCCGCCGTGGTGTGCGGCACGTGGAGCACGCACATCCCCTCGCGCACGCCGGCGGACGCAACGATGTCCCGCACGCGTTCGGTGATGTCGAGCGCCTGCACGGCGTGCGTGGTGCGCACCTCGATCGTTGTCATGTCGCGTCTCCCGTCATCCACGGCGGCACGATCTCGCCGCGCAGAACGTCCTCGATCGTCTCCCGTTCGCGGATCACCGTGAATCGGTCTCCGGACACCAGCACCTCCGCGGCGCGCGGCCGCGAGTTGTACGTCGATGCCTGCGCAAACCCGTACGCGCCGGCCGTCATGATGGCGAACACCGCGCCCGGCTCGACGTCGGGCAACTCGCGCGCGGCGGCCAGCACGTCGCTGCTCTCACACACCGGTCCGACCACGTCGACGCGCACGCGCTTCGCCGGCGCGGGCGCCTCGACGATCGCCCGCACATCGTGGTGTGCGTCGTAGAGCGCCGGGCGGATCAAGTCGGTCATCCCCGCGTCGACGACGTAGTGCACGGGACGATCCTCCGGCTTGCGATACAGCAGCCGTGTGAGCAGCGCGCCGGCTTCGGCAACGAGCGAGCGGCCCGGCTCGATCACGAGCGTGCCTCCCACGTCGGCGAACGCAGCGGCGGCCGCGCGCGCGAATTCGCCGAGCGGGGGGACCCGTTCCTCCGCGTAGCGCACGCCGAACCCGCCGCCGATGTCGATCAGGCGCGGCTCTCCCCACCGCGCGCGATAGTCCGCGAGAATCGGCTCGATCGCCGCGCGCACCTCGGCGAACCGCGCGTGATCCGTCATCTGCGATCCGATGTGCACGTGCAGGCCGACGCACTCCACCGCCGGCGCGCGCGCCATCTCTTCGAACAACACGTGGGTTTCTTCCGCGCTCACCCCGAACTTGGAGCGACGCACGCCGGTGGTGAGGTGCCGGTGCGTTTGCGCATCCACGTCGGGATTCACGCGGATCGCCACCGCGGCGCGCGTGCGCCGACTCTCCGCCGCGGCCACCACGCGCCGCAGCTCGCCCGCGGATTCCACATTGATCGAGCGAACGCCCGCGCCGACGGCGGCGGCGATCTCGTCCTCGGTCTTTCCCACGCCCGCGAACACGATGCGCTCCGGCGGGAATCCCGCCCGCAGCGCGCGCGTGAGTTCGCCCCCGGACACCACGTCGGCCCCGAGGCCCGCGCGCGCCAGCGCGGTGAGGATCGCGGCGTGCGGGTTCGCCTTCACCGAGTAGCACACGAGCGCGTCACGACCGGAGAGCGCCCCGCGCAGGACCGCCGCGCGCGCGAGAATCGAGTCGAGGCTGTAGACGTAGGTGGGTGTCCCGCAGGCCCGTGCAATGTGCACGAGCGGGACGTCGTCGCAGTAGAGATACGCCTCGCGGACCGTGAATCCGCTCGCACTCGAAGGGTTGAACATGCGGGCACGCTACCATCGCGCTCTTCACGGAAACAAGCACAGGCCGCAGCTTTTTGGGGACCGAAGTCTCAGGGATCGCTCACCCGCGTGCCGATAAGGAAGTGGTCGGCGAGACGATTGACCCAACTCTTACGCTAATGGTAGAGTGCACACAGTCCTGCGCAATTCTCCACATGCCGCAGCACTACTGCCGAAACTCTACCTGGAGGAGTCGATGCGCGTTCTGTTCCTTAACCCCCCGTACACTCAACGCCATTTCTCGCGTTCGCAGCGCTCCCCAGCGGTGACGAAGTCCGGCACGCTGTACTATCCCTATTGGCTGGCGCACGCCGCGGCCGTGATCGACGAGAAGACGTCGCACGAGATGCACTTCATCGACGCGCCGGCCGACGACCTCGACTTCGAAGAGACGATGGTCAAGATCAAGGCGTTCAAGCCGGACGTCGCCGTGCTGGATACCTCCACCGCGTCCATCTACAACGACGTGAAGTACGTCGAGCAGATCAAGGCCGCCTTCCCAACCTGCTTCACGATCCTCGTCGGCACGCACGTGTCCGCTCTGCCGGAGGAGTCGTTGCGCCTCTCGCGCTCTGTGGACGCGATCGCGCGGCAGGAATACGACTACATCGTGCGCGACCTCGTGGAGTGCCTCGCGCAAAAGGGCGACATCTCCACCGTGAAGGGTCTCACGTACTGGTCGGGGGCGAGCGACGTGAAGCACACGCCGCCCATGCCGTACATCGAAGACCTGGATGAACTGCCGTTCGTCGCACACGTGTACAAGAAGTTCTTGCAGATTGAGCGCTACTTCAACCCGAACGCGCTCTACCCCATGGTGACGATCATCACGGGACGCGGCTGCCCGTACCGCTGCACGTTCTGCGTGTACCCGCAAACGCTCACGGGGCACTCGTACCGCTTGCGCAGCGTGAAGAACGTCGTGGACGAGATGGAGATCATCCAGAAGTACTGGCCGCACAACAAGGCGGTCTTCTTCGAAGACGACACGCTCACCGCGGACAAGCAGCGCACGATCGCGCTCTCGCAGGAGATCATCAACCGCGGCCTCAAGGTGTCGTGGACCTGCAACACGCGAGCGGACCAGGACTACGAAACGCTGCAATGGATGGCGAAGTCCGGCTGCCGCATGATCTGCACCGGATTCGAGGCGGGCAACCAGCAAGTGCTCCGCAACATGAAGAAGGGCATCAAGGTCGAGATGATGCACAAGTTCGTCCGCGAAGCGCAGAAGGCGGGCATCATGGTGCACGGCTGCTTCCTCGCGGGTCTTCCGGGCGAGACGAAGGAAACGCTCACCGAGACGCTCGAACTCGCGAAGATGCT